>JBDSMV010000365.1:0-8527 GCA_039915715.1 Rubrivivax sp.
TGCGGCCCGGCAGAGCCGGTTCCGCGGCGCTACCCGGTGGGGTCACGCTGCGCTTCGCTGGCGCACCGGGGGGCGCGGAATGTTCACGGTGGAAGGTGGCTGGTTCGGCTTGGGCTCGCGACTACAATTTCTGCAAGTTTCGTGCCGGATCGACCTCGCCGCTGTGTCTACCGCCTTCTGCTCCTGCCCCCCGTTCCTCGCCTGCGGCCTCGTTCGTGGGTTGATCGCCTGCAGCCTGCTCGCCACTGCGGCGCTCCCTGCCGTGGCTGCCAAGTCCGATCGCAGCCAGCCGATGGTGGTTGAAGCCGACCGCCCCGGCACGGTGGACTTGCAGAAGCAGGTGGTGGTCTTCAACGGCAATGTCGTGATCTCGCAGGGCACCATGGTGTTGCGGGCCGACAAGGTCGACATGCGCGAAATGGCCGACGGCTACCGCGCTGCCACCGCCAGTGGCGGCCCCGGCGGCCTGGCCACCTGGCGCCAACGCCGCGAAAGTGGTGACGAGGTGGTCGAGGGCAGCGCCGAACGGATCGAATTCGACGGCCGTGCCGACACCCTGCGCTTTGTCGGCAAGGGCACGGTGCGACGTCTGCGTGACGGCCGGGTTTCAGACGAAATCACCGGCAGCACGATCGTCTGGGACAACACCACCGAAGTCTTCAAGGTCGAAGGCGGCGAAGCCACTGCTGCCAACCCCACCGGGCGCGTTCGGGCGGTGCTGAGCCCACGGGCAACGACCGCTGTACCGGCTTCGTCCGCCGCTGCTTCCAGTTCGCTGACCCCCAGCCGCACGCTGGGCGACCGTCCTTGAACGCGGTCGGCGATGCGGCGGCGACCCAGCCGCCGCATCCGGTCATGCCCGCTGCAGGCGCTGTGCCGGTCAGCCGCCTGGAAGCGCGCGGCCTGCACAAGCGGTATGGTGCGCGGGTGGTGGTCAGCGAGGTCCACCTGTCGGTGGCCGCCGGCGAGATCGTCGGTCTGCTGGGGCCCAACGGCGCTGGCAAGACCACCACCTTCTACATGGTCGTGGGGCTGGTGCGGGCCGATGGCGGCGAGATCCACATCGACGGCCAGCCGGTGCACACGCTGCCGATCCACCGCCGCTCCAGGATGGGTCTGTCTTATTTGCCCCAGGAAGCGTCGATCTTCCGCAAGCTGACCGTGGCCGAGAACATTCGCGCGGTGCTGGAATTGCAGATCGGCGCCGACGGGCGGCCGTTCAAGAACGCCCACATCGACAGTCTGCTGGACCAACTGCTGGCCGACCTGTCGATCGAGAAACTGCGCGACTCCCCGGCGCCGGCACTGTCGGGTGGCGAACGCCGCCGGGTCGAGATCGCGCGGGCGCTCGCGACTCAGCCGCGCTTCATCCTGCTGGACGAGCCCTTTGCCGGGGTCGACCCGATCGCGGTGATCGAGATCCAGCGCATCGTGAAGTTCCTGCGGTCGCGCGGCATCGGCGTGCTGATCACCGACCACAACGTGCGCGAAACCCTCGGCATCTGTGACCGGGCTTACATCATCAGCGAAGGCAGCGTGCTGGCAGAAGGAACACCTCAAGAGATCATCGCCAATGCCGAAGTCCGCAAGGTGTATCTGGGCGAAAACTTCCGCATGTAACGCATGAAGCCATCGCTTCAACTGCGCCTGTCGCAGCATCTGGCGCTGACGCCACAACTGCAGCAGTCGATCCGGCTGTTGCAGCTCTCGACGCTGGAGTTGCACCAGGAAGTCGGGCAGATGCTCGACCAGAACCCGTTCCTGGAAGCCGAGGACGAGAACGCTCCGGGGCCCTACGACACCCCGCCCGAGCGCCAGGCCGCCGACCGGCCGGGCGACGACAGCGACGCTGGAAGCGCAAGCGCCGGTGACGCCGTCAGCGCCAGCGAAACATCCGACGGCAGTGACGGCGGCGAAGGCGCGGCCGAGATGCGGGCCGACGACTTCGGCACCACCGAACGCGAGGACTGGGAGAACGGCACCGAACGAGAGGACTTCGACGGCATCCGCGAAACGCCTCCGGCCAGCAGCGCATCCGCCAGTGGCAGTGGCAGTGGTGAAGGCGAAGACGGCGACCTGCACGACCGCAGCGCTGGCAACGGCAGCCTGGAAGAACACCTGCGCGGTCAGGTGGCCGGCATGCGCCTGTCGGATGACGACCGCGCCGCGCTGCTGGTGCTGATCGAATCGTTGAATGTCGACGGCTACCTGGCAGACGACCTGCTGGAAATTGCCGTGCGGCTGGCCGAATTGCTGGAGCTGGAAGGCAGCGAAGCGCTGGACGAGTTGCACGACCGCCTGCGCTGTGCGTTGTGCTGGCTGCAGAGCCTGGAGCCGCTGGGTGTCGGCGCACGCTCGTTGGCCGAATGCCTGAAGCTGCAACTGCTGAACCGCCCCGCGTGCCCGGCGCGCGAACTGGCGTTGCTGATCAGCGAAAGGCATCTGGAGTTGCTGGCGCGCCGCGACATGAAGCGGCTGACCGCCGCCACCGGTGCCGACGAGGACCTGGTGCGCGAGGCGCAGGCATTGATCAAGGCCTGCGAACCGAAGCCCGGCCGGGCGTTTGCGCCCGAGGACAACCACGTGGTGGTGCCCGACGTGGTGGTCAGGAAGACCGGCCGTGGCCTGTCGGTGATGTTGAACCCAGAGGTGATGCCCAAGCTGCGCATCAACGACCTGTATGCGCAGGCCGTCAAGGGCGGGCGCAGCGCCAACGGCTCGCCGGCGATGTCGGCGCGGCTGCAGGAAGCGCGCTGGTTCGTCAAGAACATCCAGCAGCGTTTCGACACGATCCTGCGCGTCAGCAAGGCCATCGCCGAACGCCAGAAGGCGTTCTTCACCCACGGCGCGATCGCGATGAAGCCGCTGGTGCTGCGCGAGATCGCCGACGAGCTGGAACTGCACGAATCGACCATCTCGCGTGTGACCACCGCCAAGTACATGTCGACGCCGCAGGGCACGTTCGAGCTCAAGTACTTCTTTGGCAGTTCGCTCAACACCGAGGCTGGTGGCAATGCCTCGAGCACCGCGGTGCGCGCGTTGATCCAGCAGTTGGTGGGATCCGAAGACATCGGCAAGCCGCTGTCGGACAACCAGTTGAGCGAGATGCTGGAAGAGCAGGGCATCCAGGTGGCGCGCCGCACGGTGGCGAAGTACCGCGAGGCGTTGAAGATCGCGCCGGCCAGCCTGCGCAAGGCGATTTGACGAGCCCCCAGGCTCGTCCCTTCGGTCCTTCGCCACCCCCCGAGGGGGCTGCGGCCGCCTTGGGGCGGCCCGGCGTCGGCCGCGGCCCTCAGGCTCGTCCCTTCGGTCCTTCGCCACCCCCCGCGGGGCTCTTTCGCTAGGCCTGGCTGGGGCGGGCTCGCGGTTTCGCGGCGGTGGCGCCCAGCGCTGCGATACCCAGCACCATCAACAACCAGGTGCTCGGCTCGGGCACCGGCGGTGCGAAGCCCGTCACCCGCACCACCCGGCTGCCACCGCCGAAGGTCGAGAACAGGAAGTCGCCGGTCACCGGGTCGATGACCGCGCCCTCGGCGCCCGACAGGCCCGAGAGGAACGTGCGGCGTGTGGCCACCAGCGGGTTGCCGTTGGCGTCGACCTGGTAAGCACCGACCAAGCCTGAGGCGTACTCCGAGATCAGCATGCTGTTGCTGGCGAATGCCGAACTGCCGGCGGCGATGTAGACAAAGCCTTCGGGTCCGCCGGGCACGTTCTGAATGCCGGCTGCCAGCGGGTCCAGGTCGACCTGATTCAGTCCCACCAGGTCGAAGGTTCCGTTGCCGTCGGGCGACAGGCCGGCGCTGTACCACTGGCCGCCGCCATAGCTCACGAGCTTGATCTGCCCCGCGCCACCGAAGCCGGCGGGCACGAAGTTGATCGCCGACAGGGAGCTGGTGACTCCCATCGGAGCGAGGTTGGTGACGCGGCTCTCATCGGTCGCACCCGGCAGTGTCTGGCCCAGCTCGTTGCTGGGCCAACGGGCAGTGAACAGCACGCCTCCCGGACCGAAGACAACACCGCCGTCGTTGAACTCGCCGATCGTCCCGCCTGCCCCGCCGTAGCGCTGCGCAGTGCCGCTGAAGCCAGAGACGAAACCGTTGGCGTTGCGCGTGACGCCGATGGTGTAGAGGCTGCCCGCAGCGGAGTTGGCGGCGCCGCCGATCAACAGCGTGTTGGCGTTGATGAAGGCAAGGCCACCGTAATTCGAGGGCAGGCCGGTGATCGATCCCAGGTCGAAGATCGAATAGTTGGTGGCGAATTCGGCACCGAGCGTTTGTGCGTGAGCGGGGACGACTGCGGCTGTGGACAAGCCCAACAGCAACCCGGCGAGAATCGGTCTCATGGCATGGTCTCAGGTGATGTGTGAAGCGGCTGCGGCCTGTCGGCCGATGGGCCGGGTGAAGCAGCAAGGCGACTGCAGGCTAGCGGCGGCTTGCGATCAAGCCCATCCCCCGGGCGCGGGTTCGACGGCTGTTTCTGCTCGCACATGGCCATGAATGCGCAGTCCGTCACGCTGTTCCTGCCTTGCGCGGGCGGAGCCGAAGCGCTGCTGGCAACCGAGGTCGGGCAGATCACCGGCGTGCCCGGCGAAGCCGGCCGCGGCGGGGTCTGGGTCGAAGGCGATGCCCGCACCGCCATGCAGCTCAATCTCGAAAGCCGGCTCGCGCAGCGCGTGCTGTGGCCGTTGATCGAAGGCCCCTACCGCGACGAGCACGACCTCTATGCCATGGCGCGGCGGGTGCGCTGGGGCGACTGGCTGACCCCGCGCCACACCTTGTGCATCGACGTGGTGGCGATGCGGTCGCCGCTGCAGAGCCTGAACTTCACCACCCTGCGCATCAAGGACGCGGTGTGCGACAGCCTGCGTGAAAGCCATGGTGATCGCCCCAGCATCGACACCCGCCACCCCGACCTGCCGCTGATGTTGTTCGTCGGCCCGGACCATGCCACGCTCTATGCCGACACTTCGGGCGATGCACTCTTCAAGCGCGGCTGGCGCGAGGACACCGGTGAAGCGCCACTGAAGGAAACACTGGCCGCGGCGATGCTGGCCGCCGCCGGCTGGCAGGGCCGCGCTGAAGACGGCCCGCTACTGGACCCGTGTTGCGGCGCCGGCACGATCGCGATCGAAGCCGCGCAGATGGCCTGCGGCATTGCTCCCGGCAGCCTGCGCCGCTTCGCCTTCGAACGCATGCTGCCGTTCGAGACCCATGCGAGCGCGTGGCACGGCTTGCAGCAGGCCGCTCGGGACCGCGTTCACGCGCCGGCGGTGTCGGTGTTTGCAGGCGACGTCAGCTTCCGAATGACCGACTTCGCCACCCGCAATGCCGAACGCGCCGGGGTGGGCCATGCAGTCGAGTTGAAGACCATCGACGCGCTGCAGCGCCTGCCACCGGCACCGTCGGGCACCTTGATGCTCAACCCACCGTATGGCGAGCGCATTGCGCCCAAGGGGCAGCGCAGCACCACGGCGCGCGAAGGCTTCGAAGGCGGTGGCACGTCGGCCGAATTCTTCGGCGCCCTGGCAGCGCACTGGAAGCGCGACTACGCCGGCTGGACCGCGTGGTTGTTGAGCCCCGACGCCAAGCTGCCGACCGCGATGCGGCTGAAGGAAGGCCGCCGCGTGCCGATGTGGAACGGCGCCATCGAATGCCGGTTGTTTCGGTTCGAGATGGTGGCCGGTGGTTTTCGCGCCCCGGCTCCCTGACGGCCGCTGCCCCATAGCCCGCGTGGGGTTCAGCGCGTGGCGGTCCCGCCCAGTCGGCCCCACACCTCCAACGCGTCGATGCGGCGGTCGATCTGGTCGACCATCGTGCGGTAGCGCGGCCGGTCGACGCCGCCGAAACGGCGCAGGAATTCGGGCTCGGTCATGTTCGACGGCAGGTCGTCCACCGCCGGCAGGATCTGCGCTTCGGTGACACCGCCGGCCAGTGCACGCTGCAGTCGCAGGGCGTCCTGCAGCGCCAGTGCGCCCAGCCGGGTGCCGCTCCGGTCGGCTGCGATGTCGTCGAAGCTGAAGCCGGTGCCACCGCGCGAATCGGCCACTTCCTTGTAGACCCCGACCGCACGCGACAGCGGGCTCGTGCCTTCGGCTGCGATCACTGCCGACACCAGCAGGTGCTGCGGCAGGTCGGCTCGTCCCACCAGGGTCGGTTGCACCCGCGGCACCTGCGTCCACCCGGCGGCATCGGGCAGCACGGTGGCCATGTTGCGGCCGATCGCCAGCATCGTCAGCACCAGCAGCGCGGCCCGGTTTTCATCGGCACCGTCTGCGCCTTCGGCGGTCCGCTGGCGCGCCAGTTCGAACAACGGACCGATCAACGGCGCCAACGACACCGGGGGCGGCAGTGCGAACAGATCGCCGGTCTGCACGGCATCGGTCCCAACCACTGACGCCACCACGGCGGCAAGCCGGTCGTTGTAGATCCGCAGCCGGCGCTGGTCGTCGGCCGGCACGAAGGCGGCCAGCAGGCGCCGCGATTCGCCGCCCCCGCGCCACACATACCGCAGTTGCAACTCCTGGGGCTCGAAGCCGACTTCCTGCACCGCGCCGATGGCCTGGTCCATCTCCGCAGCCAGACCGTTGCGCTCGGCCAGCCAGCGGGCCGCCGGCTCGACCACAGCCACCGGCAACGGCAGGCGCCCGATCTGCACCGACTGCAACACCGGCAGGCCGGCGGTCTGCGTGAAGGTGGCCCGCAGATTGATCCAGCGCCCGAACGGGTTGGGAGGTGCATGCAGGCTGGCGCGCAGCTCGGCCTGGTCACGAGACAGCCGCAACTGGGCGGTCGACTTGAGCCAGCGCTGCCCGGCGTGGTTCAGCAGCAGTTCCACGTCGCGCTGACTCAGCGACAACTCGTGCACGCTGCCGCCGGGCATGCGCCGCGGGTCCTGCTGGCGCAGCAGCGCCATTGCCCGCGCCACGTCGTCGTGGTCGGGCTCGGCGGGCAGCACCACGCTGGGCGACGACTGCAGGGCCGCCATCGCCAGGGCGCCGAGTATCAGCAGCAGCAACAGCGGGGGCAGCAAAACCGTTGCGACGATGGTGGCGGTGCGTGCGGCGCGGCGCGGCGCGGGGGGGCTGGTGGACGGCGTCACGGGCGAAGTCTGACACCGAAGCCCAGGGAAGGAGGCTGGCGCACCGGGGCACGGGCGGCATAATTCCGGGTTGCCTGCGCCAGCCCCAGCCAGCCCCGATGTTCAACGTCTTCACGCTCGTCAACGGCCGCCTGGTGCAGGCCGAGATCGACAGCCTGCAGTCGCTGGCGACGCTGCAGCCGGTGTGGGTCGACCTGGAACACCCGAGCGAAGAAGAGCAGAGCTGGATCCAGCAGCGCTTCGGGCTGCGCATCCCGTACGACGCGGTCAACAACGACCTCGAAGCGTCGGCGCGCTTCTACGAAGAAGACAACGGCGAGCTCCACATCCGCTCGGACTTCCTGATCGATGCCAGCGGTGAAGGCGCTGGCGCCGAGTCGGCGCGCAACGTTCGTGTGGCCTTCATCCTTCATCAGGGCGTGCTGTTCTCGATCCACACCGAAGACCTGCCGGTGTTCCGCCTGCTGCGGTTGCGGGCGCGGCGCATCCCGGCGCTGATCGAGGACGCCAAGGACGTCTTGCTGAAGCTGTACGACGCCGATGCCGAGTATTCGGCCGACGCGTTGGAGGGCATCTACGACAACCTCGACAAGGTCAGCGCCGGGGTGTTGACAGCCGAGGTCGACGACCAGGCCGCCGGTGCCGCGTTGACGGCGATCGCACGCGAGGAAGACCTGAACGGGCGCATCCGCCGCAACGTGATGGACACCCGCCGCGCCCTCAGTTTCATGATGCGCAGCCGCATGCTGAATGCCGAGCAGTTCGAGGAAGCGCGCCAGATCATGCGCGACATCGATTCGCTCGATTCGCACACTGCATTCCTGTTCGACAAGATCAACTTCTTGCTGGACGCTACCGTCGGCTTCATCAACATCAACCAGAACAAAGTCATCAAGATCTTCTCGGTGGCCAGCGTGTCGCTGCTGCCGCCGACCTTGATCGCCAGCATCTACGGCATGAACTTCAAGGCCATGCCGGAGCTGGACTGGGCGTATGGCTATCCGTATGCGCTGGCGTTGATGGTGGCTTCGGTGGCGGCGCCGTTCACCTATTTCTGGCGCAAGGGGTGGCTGAAATAACGCCCCCACGCTCGCTGCCCCCCGAGGGGGCGTTCGCCTGCGGCCCGGCGAAGCCGGTTCCGCGGCTTTTCTCGGTGTCTTTGCTGCGCTGCGCTCGCGGTCGGTGGCCCACCCGTGGTGCGTGATTCGCTTTCGGGGTTCCGCTGCGTCAAGTGTTCGTGAGGGTGGCGCGTGGCTGTTGCTGCTTGGCGCTGCGCCGTGGCGCGGGCGTTCTGCGCCAGCCAGCCGTGCAGCGCGTGCTCGGCGCGTTCGATCGCCGGCCAGATGGGCCAGAGCGTGTCGTCCAGGTCGAGCGTCAGCGCCTTGATGCCGGCCGCGCGGCGCGCCGCCATCAGCGCATCCAGCCCTTG
>JBDSMV010000387.1:0-14649 GCA_039915715.1 Rubrivivax sp.
ACCGCTTGGTCGGGCGCCATGTGCCGTCGTTTGCGGCGGCGATGCGCCATGGCGATGCGGCAGACCGCCAGGACCGACCGCTGCACCCGTTGTCACCGGGTCTGGCGCGTGCCATCGAAACCGCGCAGCAGGGGATCCGCCAGCGGGTCGCACCGACCACGCAGCGCGGCGATCCGGTGGTGACCGCGCCGGTGTTGCTCGAAGAGATGCACCAGCGCAAGCTGGTGCTGAAGAAGGCCGCGGCCACGCCGGAAGAGCGCGCCACGATCGAGATCGTCGCGCTGCTGTTTCAAAGCATCTTGACCGAAGACCGCATCCCCTCCAGCGTGCGGGTCTGGTTCGCGCGGCTGCAGATGCCGGTGTTGCGGGTGGCGGTCACCGAGCCCGACTTCTTCGCCACGGTCGACCACCCGGCGCGGCGCCTTATCGACCGCATGGGCGCTTGCGTGCTGGGCTTCGACAGTGGCGGCGACGTCGGTGATGCGTTGCAGAAGGAAATCAAGCGCGTGGTGCAGGTGGTCGAGGCCTATCCCGACACCGGCCGGCGCGTGTTCCAGACGGTGCTGGTCGAGTTCGAGAAGTTCATCGAGAACTACTTCAAGACCGAGAACGAAGCCACCCGCCGTGGTGTGTCGCTGGCGCAGCAGGTCGAGCAGCGTGAGACCTTGGCGATTCAGTACACGATCGAGTTGCGGCGCATGCTCAACGAGGTGCCGGTGCAGGAAGGGGTGCGCCAGTTCCTGTTTCATGTCTGGGCCGATGTGCTGGCCACCACTGCGGTGCGCCATGGCGGGCAGGGCGAGCAGACGCGGGCCATGAAACGCGCCGCGGCCGACCTGATCTGGAGCGCCAGCGCCAAGGTCACGCGCGAGGAACGCGCCGAGGTCATCCGACGTTTGCCGCTGCTGTTGAAGTCGCTGCGTGAAGGCATGCTGTCGGCCGGCATGGACGCCAGCAAACAGGACGAGCAAATCCAGCAGCTGAACAACTCGCTGGCGGCAGCCTTCACGGCCAAGGCCGCAGTGATCCCTGACGAGCGCCTGCGCGAACTGATGGAACGTCTGGAAACGCTGGAAGAACTGTTGCCAGAGATGGAACACGTGGACATCGACGAGTCGATGGTGGTGGACCTGTCGGGCCATCAGGCGTCGGGCCTGGAAGTGGTGCTGGAAGGCGGCTCGATGCCGACGCCGGCGATGCTTGCCTGGGCGCGCGAACTGCAGGTGGGCAGTTGGTACATGCTCGACCGCAGCGGCCACAGCGAGGCGGTGCAGCTGGCGTGGCATGGCATGCGCAAGCAGTTGTCGCTGTTCGTGACCCCGCAAGGCCGTTGCGTGCTGTTCCAGCAGCAGCGCCTGGCGTCGTACCTTCAGGCCGGCTTGCTGCTGCCGGCTCAGGACGAGGCGCTGACCGTGCGCGCCACGAGAACAGCGCTTGCCAAGCTCGATGTCGATGCGTCGCGCTTGTTGAACTAGCCGACCCCTGTCCGAGGTCTGAGCCTGGCTCAATGAATCAGGCGGTCCTCGGGATCCACGAACAACTCGTCGAGGATCAGCGCGTCGGGTTCTTCGCCCAGACTCCAGAACACCATCAGCACGATGATCTTCAGGTCTTCCAGGTCCATTGACCCGGCGCCCACCGCCATTGCGCGGTCGATAACCATCTCGCGCATCGGGGCCGGCAACACGCCTGCCGATTCCAGAAACGTCAAAAAACCAACCGAGCCTTCGTCCAGCACCTCGCGCTCTTCGTCGGTGTAGATGCGCATGCTGCCCTGTACGGGCGGACTGCCGGTGCAGGCCTGCGCGGTGCTGGCGAGCCCATCGAGCCAGCGCAGGGCGTCCTGGATTTCGTCGGACTCGAAGCCCACCGCCGTCAGCTTTCGCGACAGCTGCCGAGGCTCCGGACAGGCGTCGGGACGCCAGTAGTTCTCGTAGAGATAGACCAGGACTTCGAACATCGATTCACTATAACGGAGCATCCCACGGCACGAAGTTCATGAAAGGCCCATGGACAGGGCCTTCAGCCACGGTGGCGCCGCTGGTAGAGCCCGCCGGGCAGCCGCGCGGCATGGCCTTGCAGTTCCAGCTCCAACAGCCGCGCCATCAGGACCGCAACCGGGTGGCCGGTGCGCGCCATCAACGCATCGAGCGTGACCGGGTCGTCGCCCAGTGCAGCCAGCAGCGGGTCGGCGGTCGAAGCGGTCGAATCCTGGGCAGGAAGTTCGTGGCGGTCGGCGGATGCGGTCGAGGTGCCCAGAAGCAATTCTTCGCAGATGTCTTCGGCCGATTCGACGAGTTTGGCGCCCTGCTTGATCAGCGCATGGCAACCCTTGGACTGCGGGGAGTGGATCGAACCCGGGATCGCGAACACCTCGCGGCCGGCTTCGCTCGCGAGCCGCGCCGTGATCAGCGACCCCGAGCGCAGCGCGGCTTCGACCACCAACGTGCCCAGGCTGAGCCCGGCGATGATGCGGTTGCGCTGCGGAAAGTTCTCCGGCAGCGGCGGCGTGCCCGGCGCGTATTCGCTGACCAGCGCACCGTGCGCGGCGATGCGGTGCGCCAGGTCGTGGTGGCGCGGCGGGTAGACGCGGTCGAGCCCGGTGCCCACCACCGCCACGGTGCCGGCTGCGGTGGTCAGCGCGCCTTCGTGCGCCGCGGCGTCGATGCCCTGCGCCAGCCCCGACACCACCACCAGTCCGCGCCGACCGAGTGCGGCAGCGAAGGCATGGGCGTTGTCTTCACCCTGGCCGCTGGTGCGGCGGCTGCCGACGATGGCCACCGACGGTGCCGACAGCAGCGCGGTGCGGCCGATCACGTACAGCAGCAACGGCGGGTCCGGCGACTGCAGCAACAACGGCGGCCAGTCGGCGTCGCCCAGCACCATCACATGGCGGTCGGGTGCGCCTGCCAGCCACTGCTGCGCGGCTTGAAGACGCTCGGCGACTTCGGGCGGTGGGTGCCGCAGCGCCTCGGCGGCCGGCGCGCCGACCAACTGGCGCAGCGTGACTGCGGAGGTGTCGAACACTGCCTCCACGCTGCCGCAGGCTGACAGCAGCCGCCGGGCGCGTTCACGCCCGATGCCCGGCGTCTCCAGCAGGCGGAACCAGGCATCGAAAGCGCTGTCGCTGATCACACCCTTCGCGTGTCAGAACGGGTGGTGCCGGACCCTGCAGCGGGGGTCAGGGCCGAATTCAGGGCTGCGTGAAGCGGTCGCCCGCCCGCACCGGCTGCTGCACCGTCAGGATCAGTGCATAGGACACGCGGTCGAAGGTGCGGAACACGAACAGCAGGCCGTGGCGTTCATCGGGCAGGCGCATCGCGACCTTCTTTTCACCGGTCTTGTCGGTGGCTTCGCTGCCGGCGCGCCACAGCGCCAGCACATGGCCACGCTCGATGCCGTCGCGGGTGCCGCGGTTCAGTGCCACGACCTGGTTCTGGCCGGCGCGCAAGCCGTCGCCATAGATCGAAACGATGCGGCCGTCCACCGGCCCCGAAGGCGCATGCGGCACATAGGCCACCAGTTCCTGCTGCGGCACTGGCGACAGGCGGTCACCCACTCCGGCCTCGAGTCGGTTGCTGGAGATGCGGTAGGTGTCGGGCACCACCACCGACTTGCCGTCAATGTCGGTCGCCAGTTGGCCCGGGCGCTGGAACTCGGCGGTGCCGACATAGCGGCCTTCGTAGCCGAGCACTTCTCGGCTCTCGGGGTCGACCAGCGGAGTCAGTTCGCGGAACAGCCGGAAGTCATTGGCGCCGCCGCGGTCGCCGCGCACATACGCGGTTTCGCCGCGCGACAGCAGCACGCGGCCTTCTTGCGTGGCCACGATGCGCGGCGCAGTGTCGAGCGCGTTGCCGTCGAAGACCACCGCTTCGTTCAGGAACGGCCCGATCAAATGGAGCGGGATCGCCGCGATGGCGCCGTTTTCAAGCAGTTCGGCGCGCACACGCGGCGACAGCCGCACGGTGTTCGACGGCGGCCCGCCTCCCGCACCGGCCAAGCGCAGCGACGCGCGGCCGTCGACCCGGTCCAGCACCAGCATCTGGCCCGGATAGATCAAGTGCGGATTGCGGATCTGCGCCAGGTTCATGCCCCACAACTCGGGCCAGCGCCAGGCCGACTTCAGAAACATTCCCGAGATGCGCCACAGCGTGTCGCCGGGCTGCACGGTGTAGCTGTCGGGGGCGTTGGGTGCCAGATCTTCGACCGGCACGCCGGCCCGCGCCACGCGTTGCGCGGTGTCGCGCATCTGCGGCGTGACCGGCAGGTTGGCGGCGGCTTGCGCGGCCACGCCGCCATGCCAACTGGCGGCGGCCAGCAAAGCGGAAATTGCCACCGCCAGACGGCGATCGAATCCGGGAGAGGCTTGCGGCGCACCGCGGAACAGGACGGGCATGGGGATCGAGTCTCCGGGCGGAGGGAATGTCACAGGCAATGCGAAAATGCGGGGTCTTCGACACGCGAGCCGTAGAAGTCCGGAACGCGAGCCCGCAAGGCGCTTCGAAGCTCATATGGTTTCACAAATTCTGCCGCTAAACCCTTGATATCGCAATGAAACTGCCTGCTTGTTCGCGCTTTGGGCCGAGCTTGGCAGATGCCGATGGCGGGCTTTCGTGGCGCGGCGTCGACGGCTGTTTCGCGCTGTTTCAACGGCTGCTTTGCGAAGCGGTCGTTCGACGCGTTTGCCTTTTGAAATCCACCCCCGAGTTCGACGATCCATGGCCAGCCTGACCATCCTTCGCTATCCCGACCCCCGCCTGCACACCGTCGCCAGGCCGGTGGCGGCGGTCGACGACCGCATTCGTCGCCTGGCCGATGACCTGCTCGAGACGATGTACGCCAACGACGGCGTCGGCCTCGCCGCCACGCAAGTCGACGTGCATGACCGCGTGCTGGTGATGGACACCTCCGAGCAGCACGACCGGCCGCTGGTGCTCATCAACCCCGAGATCGTGCATGCCAGCGACGAATACGCGCTGGCCGAGGAAGGCTGCCTGTCGGTGCCCATGATCTACGACAAGGTCGAACGCCCGGCGCAGGTGACGGTGCGGGCGCTGGACCGCAACGGCGAGGTCTTCGAGTTCGACGCCGACGGGCTGGTTGCGGTGTGCGTGCAGCACGAGATGGACCATCTGATGGGCAAGGTGTTCGTCGACTACCTGAGCCCACTCAAACGCGACCGCATTCGCACCAAGATGCTGAAGAAAGCAAAGGCCGCCTGACATGCCGAAGCAGGGCCGGTGATGCGGGTCGGGTTTGCGGGCACGCCCGAGTTCGCGGCTCGGGCGCTTGAGGTGCTGGTCGCGGCTCGGTATGACGTGCCGCTGGTGCTGACCCAGCCCGATCGCCCGGCCGGTCGCGGGCAGCGGCTGCAGGCATCGGCGGTCAAGAAGGTGGCGGCGGCACACGGTTTGACGATTGCGCAACCGCGCAGCCTGCGCCTCGACGGCCGTTTCGCAGACGACGCAATCGAGTCACAGGTTGTCCTGCAAGCTGCACATCTGGACGTGTTGGTGGTGGCGGCCTACGGGTTGATCCTGCCGCCCTGGGTACTGGCGCTGCCAACCCGCGGCTGCCTGAACATCCACGCATCGCTGCTGCCGCGCTGGCGCGGTGCGGCCCCGATTCAGCGCGCCATCGAGGCCGGCGACAGCCACACCGGCATCACGTTGATGCAGATGGATGCGGGCCTGGACACCGGACCGATGCTGGCGACGTGCGAGACCCCGATCGGCCCCGACGACACCAGCGCCTCGCTGCACGAGCGGCTGGCCGAGATCGGCGCGCGGCAGTTGTTGGCCTGCCTGGCCGATCTGCAACACGCCCGGCTGCAGCCGATGGCGCAGCCGGAAGCCGGTGTCACCCATGCGGCCAAGATCGTGAAGTCCGAAGCCGCGATCGACTGGCGCCGGCCGGCTGCCGAGATCGAGCGCCGGCTGCGCGCTTTCGATCCGGCGCCGGGCTGCACCGCGACGATCGACGGTGAAGCGGTCAAGGTCTGGCGCGGGCAGGTGTCGGATGCGGCAGACGGGGCGGCGCAGCGGGCCAAGAATGCGGTGACGGACGGGTCGCAGGCCAGCGCCGACGGGTCGCTCGCCACGGGCCAGCGGCTGTCGTCGGCCGACGGCCGGCTGCGCATCGTTTGCGGTGACGGCGTGCTGGAACTGTTGCAACTGCAGCGCCCTGGTGGCCGACGCGTCGATGCGGCCGAGTTCTTGCGCGGTGCGCGCGCTCAAGCTGTCGGCGGCGGCGACCGATAACGGGTGGGCCGGGGCCGCATTCGGATCCGGGCTTCACCGCTGGGCATGGGCGCGACGCGCGGCCCGTGACCTTCCGCATCGTGCGTCTGAGAAACACCGTCATGACCCCGACCCTGCTTCAACCCTTGCGCCGCCTGCTGCCCATTCTGTCGGTGGCCACGCTGCTGAGCCTGACCGGCTGCGACCTGCTGGGCATCGAAGGTGCCAGCGTGGTCGCCGCCCGGCGCGACGCCGAGGGCCGCGCGGTCGGTGCCGGATGCCGCCAGGGCGCCCGCTCGGTCGAGCAGTGCTACGGGCTCAACAAGCGCGCCGACAAGGCGGCGGTGTTCGCCGGTTGGCGCGACATGAACGATTACATGCGAGAGAACAAGCTCGAAGCGATGCCGTCGCTGCCGGATCCCGCGAACACCGTGGCCTCGGCTGGCGACGCCGAAACCGGAACGTCGACCGACGACGGCGACAAGCCCGGGAAGGCTGGCAAGTCCGACAAGTCCGACAAGAACCGGCACTGAGTCAAGGGCCCGCACCCCGGGCCCGCAGGCGACGAGATGCGCGTCCCGGACGCCGGCCCGCGCCCCCCGTCGCCGCCCCGTCGCCGCCCGTCGCCGCATGTGGCAGCGCGTCGCAACGAGCGCGACCCGCCGCGGTACCGCTGCCATGCTTGGGTCTTCTGCATGCCCCAGGAGCCGAGATGACACCGCTTGCGCCAACCACCGACCACCGGTCAGTGCCTCCATCCGTCCGCGCCCCCAGGGCCCAGGTGCCGACGCGGTCCACCGGGTGTGCGCCCGACCGCGCGGGTTGGGTCGGGCTCGCGAGACTCGCCCTGGCGGTGGCGGTGTGCGGCTGTCTGGCACTGGCACTGTGGCCGTTGCCGGCTGCGGCGGGCGAAACGGTCCAGGGTTCGGGCCGGGTTGCCAGCGAGTCGCGCACGCTGCCTGCGTTCGACGCGGTGTCGGTGGTGGGCAACATGGACGTGGTGCTGCGCCAAGGCAGTCCGCAGTCGGTGCGGGTCGAAGCCGACGACAACCTGCTGTCCCTGCTGCGGACCGATGTCCGGTCGAAGGGGGAAGCGTCGACGCTGCAGATCCGCTGGGCCGACGGGACTTCGATTCGCACCCGCACGACCACGCGGGTGACGGTGGTGCTGACCAGCTTGTCGGCGCTGTCGCTGTCCGGGTCGGGCGACGCCCGTATCGAGGGGTTGCGGACGCCCCGACTGCAACTGACGGCGTCGGGATCGGGTGACGTTCGCGTCGACGCGCTCGAGACCGCCGAACTGTCGGTGCGGATGGCGGGCAGCGGCGATGTCAGCGCCAGCGGGTCGGCCACCCGGCTCGACGCGCGGCTGGCGGGCAGTGGTGACCTGCATCTGGGCGACTTGCGGGTCGACGACGCGCGGGTGCGCGTTGCAGGCTCCGGCGACGTGGCCGTGCAGGCACTGAAGTCGCTGGACGCCGAAGTGGCGGGCAGCGGTGACGTGACCTACAGCGGCGAGCCCACGGTGCGAAGCCGGGTGCTGGGCAGCGGCAGCGTGCGGCGCGGTCGGTAGCTCGCCGGCCGTCGGCTGACCGGTCGCTCCATCGGCCGACGCGACCGGCGCGTGGCGGCCCCGCGACGGCGGGTGGCGACAATCTGCGGGTGAACCCTGAGCAACCGGTCTGGCAACACCCCGAGTTCCGCCGCGGCGCGCGCGAGATGGTTGGCGCCGCCATCGGCATCGCTGCCTGGGGACTGATCACCGGCGTCGCGATGGGCAAGAGCGGCTTGCCGTTGCCGCTGATGCTGTTCATGTCGCTGGTGGTGTTCGGCGGCAGCGCGCAACTCGCGACGCTGCCGCTCCTGGTCGCCGGGGCGCCGTTGTGGGTCATCTGGGCCACCGCGCTGTGCGTCAACCTGCGGTTTCTGATCTTCAGTGCGCAGCTGCGGCCCTACTTCGTGCACTTGCCGCTGCCGCAGCGCCTGCGGGTGGCGTATTTCATGGCCGACTTGAACTACGTCGCCTTTGTCAACCGATTCCCCAAACCCGAGCCCGCGGCCGAGCAGTGGCCGTACTACTGGGGCGGGGTGGCGATGAACTGGAGCGCCTGGCAGTTTCCGTCGCTGGCCGGCATCGTGCTGGCGAACGCGATTCCGGTGCACTGGGGCTTTGGCTTCGCCGGCACGCTGGCGCTGATGGGCGTGGCGCTGTCGCTTTTGAAGGACCGCGCCACCACCGTGGCCGCGGCGGTGGCCGGCTGCGCGGCGGTGGCGGCCTATGCGCTGCCGTTCAAGCTCAACATCGTGGTCGCCATTGCGGCCGCGGTGGCGATGGGGCTCCTGATCGACCATTCGGTGCCGCGGCGCGTGGCGCCGGTGGATGACCGCACGTGAGCCGCAAAGAGCTGCACATGAGCTGCACATGACGGTCACCGAAGGCTTCATCGCGATCGTCGGCCTGGCATTGCTCACAGTGACCACACGCGGCTTCTTCTTCCTGTCGCGGCGTGAGATCCCGATCCCCGACTGGTTGCGCCAGGGTCTGCGTTATGCGCCGCTGGCGGCGCTGGGCGCCGTGGTGCTGCCCGAGATCGTGCTCGACCACGGGCAGTTGATCGACAGCTGGCGCAACGCCCAGTTGTTCGGCGCGGTGGCGGGTCTCGCCTGGTTCCTGTGGCGGCGAGACATTCTGGGCACGATCTTGGTCGGCATGGCGGTGATGCTGCCGCTGCGGCTCGGTCTGGGTTGGTGACCAGCGGGGGCGGACTGGCGAGCAAGGGTCCGAGCAGCGGCCTGAGCAGCGGCCTGAGCAGCGAACCAGCGGAGCCTTCGTAGAATTCCGGCCGGTCCATCGCTCCAGGAGTCCCCCATGAACGTGCTGCGCCTGTCGGATTTGATCGCACAAGGCCGCATCGAGGGCAAGCGGGTGTTCATCCGCGCCGACCTCAATGTGCCGCAAGACGAGAACGGTCGCATCACCGAAGACACCCGCATCCGCGCCAGCCTGCCGGGCATCCGCATGGCGCTGGACGCCGGCGCTGCGGTGATGGTGACCTCGCATCTGGGCCGCCCCACCGAGGGCGAATTCAAGCCCGCTGACTCGTTGGCGCCGGTGGCCGAGTGGCTGGGCGAGTTGATGGGCGGCGTCTACAAGGACGGTGTGCCGCTCAAGCGTGACTGGACGGACGGCGTCGAGGTGCAGCCGGGGCAACTGGTGCTGCTGGAGAACTGTCGCCTGAACGTCGGCGAGAAGGCCAACGACCCCGCGCTCGCGAAGAAGCTGGCGGCGCTGTGCGATGTCTTCGTGCACGACGCTTTCGGCACCGCGCACCGCGCCGAAGCCAGCACCTACGGCATCGCGCAATATGCAAAGGTGGCTTGTGCCGGGCCGCTGCTGGCAGCCGAGATCGACGCCATCACTCAAGCGCTGGCCAATCCCAAACGCCCACTGGTGGCGATCGTCGCCGGCAGCAAGGTCAGCACCAAGCTGACGATTCTGAAGAGCCTGGCCGAGAAGGTCGACGGCTTGATCGTCGGGGGCGGCATCGCCAACACCTTTCTGCTGGCAGAAGGCCTGCCCATCGGCAAGAGTCTGGCCGAACCCGACCTGGTCGACGAAGCGCGTGCGGTGATCGAGGCCATGAAGGCGCGCGGCGCGGCGGTGCCGATTCCGGTCGACGTGGTGTGCGCGAAAGAGTTCAAGGCCGATGCGCAAGCCACCACCATGGATGTCGCCGATGTGGCCGACGACGACCGCATCCTGGACGTGGGACCGCGCACCGCGCAGATGCTGGCCGAGCAATTGAGCAAAGCCGGCACCATCGTCTGGAACGGCCCGGTGGGGGTGTTCGAGTTCGATGCGTTTTCGCATGGCACCGAAACCGTGGCCCGCGCGATTGCCGAAAGTGACGCCTACAGCATCGCCGGTGGTGGTGACACGCTTGGTGCGATCGCCAAGTACGGGCTCGAGGACAAGATCAGCTACATCTCGACCGGCGGCGGGGCGTTCCTGGAGATGCTGGAAGGCAGGACGTTGCCGGCTTTCGAGATCTTGGAGAAGCGGGCAGCTGAGGCGGGGTGAGCGCCTGGCGTCTAAACCGGGGTGATCGATGGATTGATAGATGCGTTGATTGATGCAAAATCACATCAATTCACTACGTGGAGGTCGCCATGCGCACCACCTTGACACTGGACGACGACCTCTACCGCCGGGCCATGGAACTGGCCGATCCGGGCATGGACAAGGCAGAACTGCTTCGGGAAGCCGTGCGCACATTCATCCGCGTACAGGCCGGCAAGCGCTTGGCGGCACTCGGCGGCGCAGCGCCGGACATGGCGGACGTGCCCCGCCGACGTCCTGCCAAGAAGGGCGATACCGGGAAATGACTGCGGTTTTGGCCGACACCTCGGTCTGGATCGCTCATTTCCGGGCTGCCTCGGAATTGTTGAAAGAACTGGTCGTGGCGGACCGCATGCTGATGCATCCGTTGGTGCTGTTGGAGTTGGCTTGCGGCACCCCGCCCGCGCCCCGCGAGCGAAGCCTGGGTCAGCTGGGCGCCTTGGGCCAGATGCCGGTGGCCACCTACGACGAAGTGCAGGTGTTGATCGAAAAAGAACGTCTTTACGACCTGGGTTGCGGCGCCATTGATATCAGCCTGTTGGCGTCGGTGCGCCTGACACCCGGCGCGCGGCTGTGGACGCTGGACCACGACCTTCAAGCGGTGGCGAACCGCCTGCAAGTGGCCTACGCACCCGTGGTGCATTGATGCGGTCATCGCAGACTGGCATCCCATAATCCCTGCGGTGTTGTGACTGCACGGAGCCCAAACCAAAAATGTCCCAATTGACCCGCGCCACCAAGATCGTCGCCACCCTCGGCCCCGCGTCCAGCGACCCCGAGGTGTTGGAGCGGCTGCTGTTGGCAGGTGTCGATGTCGTGCGGCTGAACTTCAGCCATGGCAGCGCGCAGGACCACATCGACCGCGCCGCCTTGGTGCGCTCCGTCGCCGACAAGATCGGCAAGCCGGTGGCGCTGATGGCTGACATGCAGGGGCCAAAAATACGGGTCGGCAAGTTCGAAGGCGGCAAGTGCCAACTGGTGTCGGGCGACGCTTTCGTGCTGGACGCGCAGCGCACCGAACTCGGCGATGCAACGGCCGTCGGGCTCGACTACAAGGAACTGCCTCGCGACGTGCGGCCGAACGACATCCTGCTGCTCAATGACGGGCTCATCAAGCTCAAGGTCGAGAGCGTGCGCGGCGAGCAGGTTCACACCCGGGTGGTGATCGGCGGCGAACTGTCGAACAACAAAGGCATCAACAAGGCCGGCGGCGGCCTGACCGCACCGGCGTTGACCTCCAAGGACATGGAGGACATCAGGACCGCGGTCGGCTTTCAGTGTGAATACCTGGCGATCAGCTTCCCGAAGAACGCCACCGACATGGAGATGGCACGCCAGCTGGCCAATGTGGCGGGTGAGTCGAAGCGCCACAAGCCGCTGATGATCGCCAAGATCGAGCGCAGCGAAGCGATCCCCGCGCTGGAGTCGATCCTGCGTGCCAGCGACGGCATCATGGTGGCGCGCGGCGACTTGGCCATCGAGGTCGGCAATGCCGCGGTGCCGGCGTTGCAGAAGATGATGATCCGCATGGCGCGCGAGATGGACAAGATCACCATCACCGCCACGCAGATGATGGAGTCGATGATCCACGCGCCGATCCCCACCCGTGCCGAGGTCAGCGATGTCGCCAATGCGGTGCTGGACGGCACGGATGCGGTGATGCTGAGCGCCGAAACAGCGGCTGGCAAATACCCGGTCGAGACCGTCGAGCAGATGGCACAAATTGCCGTCGAAGCCGAGCGATCGGAAACCGTGCAACTCGACGCCGACTTCAGCAACAAGAAGTTCGGCCGAATCGACCAGAGCATCGCGATGGGGGCGCTGTTCACGGCCCACCACCTGGGTTGCAAGGCGATCATCGCGCTGACCGAATCGGGTTCGACCGCACTGTGGATGAGCCGGCATCTGATCAAGGTGCCGATCTTCGGCATGACGTCGCAGCTGCTTTCTCAGCGCCGCATGGCGCTGTACCGCAACGTGCAGCCGATGCTGATGCCGCGTTTCGGCGAGCGCGATGAAGCGCTGGTCAGTGCCGAGAAATTGTTGGTCGAGCGCGGGGTGCTGCGACCTGGCGACACCTATGCCATCACCTGCGGCGAGCCGATGGGCCACCCGGGTGGCACCAACATGCTGAAGGTGGCGCAGGTCGGATAGATGTAAACCCGGTTTCGTCTTGGAGCTTCCCCCGCATCTTGGGGGGGTGGTCCGGTTTGTAATGCGCTGAGCCCGTAAATTGCTTGGCGTCGGTGCCCCCGGCATTTAGGCTTGGACCTGCAAATGATGCTGACGCGTGAATTTCGTCACGCAACGGCACGAAGAACCCACACAAACGAAGGAGCGAGGATGAAGAAGCTATTGATGTTGAGTTTGCTGGCCGCCGCTGGCGGATCGCAGGCCATTGAGCTGTACAGCAACGGACCCGTGGTCGGGACGGGCGGCATTTCGATTCTGACCGCGCCCAACACCTCGTATGGCGCGGGCTCCACCGCAACACAGCTGATTGCGGACAGCTTTGCTTTCACGGGCGCCAGCTGGAAAGTGTCCAGCCTGGACTTCTTCGCCTACCAGACCGCAGCGGTTGGCTTTACGTTCACGACTGCCACCTGGGCGATCCGCTCCGGCACCGACATCAATTCGAGCAGCATCGTGGCATCGGGCACCACCCCGGTAACCAACGGTGGCCTCGAGGGCTACCGGGTGTTGTCGACTGCACTGACTCTGCAGAACCGGGCGATCTACCGCATCAATGCGGACATCCCCGACATCACGCTGGCCGCCGGCAGCTATTTCGTGACCTGGGGGCTGGCAGGGACCAGTACCTCGGGTCCGTTCGTGCCACCTGTCCAAGGAACACTCGGGAGCGGCAATGCGCAGTTCAGCTCCACAGGCGGCGCGGCCTGGAATCCGCTCACTGACGGGGGCTCACTGCTGTCCTATGACGTACCGTTCGCAGTTCAGGGAACCGTGGTCGTGGTGCCCGAACCCGCCACCGTCGGCTTGATGCTGGTCGGCGGCCTGGCTGTCGTCGGTTTGGCGCGTCGTCGCCGTCAAGCCGCGGCTTGATCCGCACGGGTCTGCGGCCCGATTGCGGGCCAGCTGATCGAAAACGGGGCGCCTTGGCGCCCCGTTTGCTTTGGTGCGGGCGCGACGCCACGTAAAAAACCGCGCACCTAAAATGCGCGGTGGTTGCGCACCGGTTCTGACGCTTCTGAGACTGTCGCCGGCTGCCCAGCATTTCCAATCCGACTCAAAGGGGACCGCCATGCCACTCGTCTCGATGCGCCAACTGCTGGACCACGCCGCTGAACACGGCTACGGCATCCCGGCCTTCAACGTCAACAACCTGGAACAGGTGCAGGCGGTGATGACCGCAGCGGCCGAGGTCGGCGCGCCGGTGATCCTGCAGGCCAGTGCCGGCGCCCGCAAGTACGCCGGCGAGCCCTTCATCAAGCACCTGATTCAGGCCGCCATCGAAAGCTGGCCGCAGGTACCGCTGGTGATGCACCAGGACCACGGGCAGAGTGTCGATGTCTGCCGCGGCGCCATCGACCTGGGCTTCAGCTCGGTGATGATGGACGGCAGCCTGCAGGCCGACGGCAAGACCATCGCCGACTACGACTACAACGTCGACGTGACCAGAAAGGTTGTCGAGATGGCGCATGCGCTGGGTGTGACAGTCGAGGGCGAGCTGGGCTGCCTGGGGTCGCTGGAAACCATGCGTGGTGACAAGGAGGACGGCCACGGCACCGATGCGACGATGACGCGCGAGCAACTGCTGACCGACCCCGAGCAAGCCGCCGACTTCGTCAAGCGCACCCAGCTCGACGCGCTGGCGATCGCCATCGGCACCAGCCATGGCGCCTACAAGTTCAGCCGCAAGCCCACCGGCGACATCCTGGCCATCGACCGCATCAAGGAAATCCACCGCCGCATCCCCGACACGCACCTGGTCATGCATGGCTCGTCCAGCGTGCCGCAGGACCTGCTGGAAATCATCCGTCAACATGGCGGCGAGATGAAGGAAACCTACGGCGTGCCGGTGTCCGAGATTCAGGAAGCGATCAAGCACGGCGTGCGCAAGATCAACATCGACACCGATGTGCGGCTGGCGATGACGGCAGCGATCCGCAAGTACCTGCACGAGAACCCCGACAAGTTCGACCCGCGCGACTACTTGAAGCCGGCACGTGAGGCGGCCCGCAAGATCTGCGAACAGCGCTACCGTGAGTTTGGTTGCGAGGGCCAGGCTGCAAAGATCAAGCCGATGGCGCTGTCGGCGGTGGCCAAGCG
>JBDSMV010000395.1:0-12938 GCA_039915715.1 Rubrivivax sp.
AGGGTCTTGAACTCCACCATCAGCTGGCTGCGCTGTTCGGGGCTGGCACCGCGCCATGCCGGTCCGACTGCAGAGCGAGTGGCGACTTCGAAGTTGACGCTGGGCATCACCTTGGTGTCGACCAACCGCGAGATGCGGCTGTTGTCGCCAGCCTGGATCGACTTGTCGCTCTTGGCGGCGTCGATCACATCGGTGGAGATGCGCTTGACGAGGGCATCGGGCTCGGTCTGGGCATAAGCCGCCACGCTAACAGCCATCGGCAGTGCAAAGGCCAACGCCACGGCCAGAGGGTTGAGGGGTCGGTTCATCATCGAATCAGGTCCTTTCAATCGAGACGCAGGAAGGCAGGTTTTGCCGCCGTCTGCTGTTAACGCCCGGGAGCGGGCCCGGGTTCACGGCCGGGGGGCCGATCCGGGTCGTGCCGAAGGTAAAGCTTTGTCGCCGAGCGGTTTTCCGGACGCGGGCTTTTCTTTGGCGGCAGGCGCCCGCAACGCTGGTGCCTGGCCCGGCGCGGCCGGCGCGGCGGACTCGGCCGGGTCGTCGAGGCCGTAGTCGAACGCGTCCGCTGGCGGTGCGCCGTCGAAGACGGCGTTGCGTCGCGACGCCAGGTAACCGTCACGGATGAAGCTGTAGCGGTCCAACGCCACGTCGTCGACCAGGCCGGTGGTTTCCAACAGGTTGGTGCGGGCATTGACCAATTCGACCCCGGTGACGGCGACCGAGCCGCCGGTGGTGTCGGCGAGCCGCGATGGTGATGCGATGCGGTCGACCACCAGCCCGCCGGTGTCGCGCACCGTCGACGGTCCCAGCAGCGGCAGCACCACGAACGGTCCGCTGCCCACGCCCCAGCGACCCATCGTCTGGCCGAAGTCTTCCGAGCGTCGCACCAGGCCCATCTCGGTGGCGGGGTCGAGTACCCCGCCCAGGCCGAAGAAGGTGTTGGTCAGCACCCGCATGCCCATCTCGAAGCCGTATTGGCCCTTGAATTGGGCAAACTGGTTGGCGCTGGACCAGATGTCGTAGAGGTTGCCGAAAAAGTTGTCGACGCCGGTGCGCACCAGCTTGGGCACCACGTCACGGTAGGTCTGGGCCACCGGTTTCAGCACGGCCCGGTCGATCGCATCGTTGAAAGCGTAGACCTTGCGGTTCCAGCCTTCCCAGGGATCGGTCGGATTGGCCGCGACGGTGGGGGCCGGGGCACCGTTCGGGCCGTTCGGGGCGGTCGTGGCGCAGCCGGTCAACCCGATCACGCAAGCGGATGCCAACGCAGCCAATGCCCGGCTCGGGGGTCCGCGGCGGCTCATTGCGGCACCGCCGGGATCGTGGCGGGGGTCGTGCCCGGCGCCGGCGCTGTGGCGGACTCTTCTGGCGCCGGGTCTGCCTTGCCGGTCAGGAACTGGCCGATCAGGTTTTCCAGCACGACCGCCGACTGGGTCTGCGCCACAGTGGCCCCGGGTTCCAGGTTCTTGTCGTCGCCACCGGCCGACAGTCCCACATACTGGTCGCCCAGCAGGCCAGCGGTCAGGATCTTGGCCGAACTGTCGGCCGGAAACTGGAAGCGCCGCTGGATCTCCATCGTCACCACACCCTGAAAAAGCTTCGGGTCCAACGAGATGGCGGTGACGCGGCCCACGGTAACCCCGGCCGCGCGCACCGGAGCCCGGGCCTTGAGTCCACCGATGTTGTCGAAGTGGGCGTTGATTTCGTAGGTGTCGCCACCGCCGACCGCCCCCAGGTTGGCCGTCTTCACAGCCAGGAACATCAGTCCGAGCAGGCCCAGCAGCACGAAGCCGCCGACCATGGTTTCAATGCCGCGTTTGTTCATGAGTCATTCTTTTGTTTCGGATTTCCATTCGACCCGCCCCGTGTCATCAGCGCGTCGAAAACATCAACGCCGTGAGGATGAAGTCCATGCCCAGCACCCACAGCGACGAGATCACGACCGTGCGGGTGGTGGCGTAGGCCACGCCTTCGGGTGTGGCTTCGGCTTCGTAGCCACGGTACAGCGCCACCGTGGTGCAGGCGACGCCGAACACGAACGCCTTGACCAGACCGTTGCCGATGTCGCGCTGCACATCGACGTTGTTTTCCATGATCGACCAGAAGTTGCCGGCGTCGACGCCGATCAGCAACACCGCCACCACCCAGGCGCCGAGGATGCCGACTGCCGAGAAAAGTATCGCCAGCAGGGGCATCGACACCACGCCACCGATGAAGCGCGGTGCCAGCACCCGCACCTTGGGGTCGATCGCCATCATCTCCATCGCCGCCAGCTGCTCGCCGGCTTTCATGAGCCCGATCTCGGCCGTCAGCGACGTGCCGGCACGCCCGGCGAACAGCAGCCCGGTCACCACCGGCCCCAACTCGCGCACCAGGGACAGGTTGACGATCAGCCCCAGCGTCTCCGTGGCGCCATAGGGAAGCAGCGCGTAGTACATCTGCAGCGCCAGCACGAAACCCACCGCCAACCCGGATGCCAGGATGATCACCAGCGAGCGATTGCCGATGGCATGAATCTGGGTCACGACAAGGCCGAAACGGCGCAGCGAAGCCGGCACCGAGCGCAGCAGCTCCAGGAAGAAGAAGGCGGCCCGGCCCCAGCCCCGCATTTGGACCAGCGTCAGTGCGCCCAAGCGCTGGACCAGGTTGCCGCCGCCACCCGGATCAGGCGGCGGCGCCGGCCGCACGTCCGCGACAACCGCTGCCGGCGATCCATGCGTCGCGCTCACCATCTCGCCTGCGGGGTGCTCTGGCCGGCTCACGCCGCCTCCATGCCAAAGTCGGCTGCCAGCGACGGTGCCGGGTAGTGGAACTTGACCGGCCCGTCGGGCTCGCCATGCACGAACTGGCGCGTCTCGGGGTCGGTGGAATTCATCAACTCGTCGGGCGTTCCCTGCGCAACCACGCGTCCTGGTGCGGCCAGCAGCACCACATGGTCGCTGATCGCCATGCATTGGGGCACGTCATGCGACACCACCAACGAAGTCGCCCCGGTGGTGTCGTTGAGGGTGCGGATCAGCTTGGCCGCCACGCCCATGCTGATCAGGTCGAGCCCCGCGAAGGGCTCGTCGTACATGATCAGTTCGGGGTCCAGCGCGATCGCGCGGGCCAGCGCGATGCGCCTCGCCATGCCGCCCGACACCGCCGAGATGCGCAGATCCGCGGCTCCGCGAAGGCCCACCGCGTTGAGCTTCATCAGCACCAGATCGCGGATCATGTCTTCGGGCAACTCGGTGTGCTCGCGCAGCGGAAAGGCGACGTTTTCGAACACCGTCAGGTCGGTGAACAGGGCGCCGAACTGGAACAGCATGCCCATGCGGCGACGCAGAGCGAACATCTGCTGCTTGTCGCGAGACCGAATCGACTCACCGTCGATCAGCACGCGGCCACTGTTGGCGCGGTAAACACCGCCGATCAGGCGCAGCAACGTGGTCTTGCCGCAACCCGACCCGCCCAGGATCGCCGTGACCTTGTTGCGTTGAAATTTAAGCGAAATGTCTTCAAGGATCACGCGGCTGATGTCATAGCCGAAAGTGACGTGATCGATCTCGATGAAGGTGTTGTCGGACAAAAGCAGGATCGCGGGCGACCGGAGTCCCCGCGATGTGAATGAACTGCCAAGATTCTCGCATGCAGGCCGAAAACGTGAGGGTTAGCACGGGTCAACCGCGCTGACGCGGCGCACGAGGGGCCAGGCCGCCCAACGAGCGGTCAGCGCGGCAGCGTGCTCGACCCCATCAGATGCGTGTCGACCGCGCGTGCCGCCTGGCGGCCTTCGCGGATGGCCCACACCACCAGACTCTGCCCACGCCGCATGTCGCCGGCCACGAACACCCGGTCACTGTTGCTGCGGTACCCGCTAACCTCATCGGTGCCGGCACGGGCGTTGCCGCGGGCATCGGTGTCGATGCCGAACGCGGCCAGCACCGCGGGCACCGGCGCTGTGAAACCCATCGCCAGCAGCACCAGATCGGCCGGGTGCTCGCGTTCGCTGCCGGACACCTCGATCATCCTGCCGTCACGCGATTCGACCCCTACCGTCTTCAATGCCACCACGCGGCCCTTGTCCTTGCCAGTGCCGGCGACCAGCGACTTCGTGGCGATGGCGAATTCGCGTTCGCAGCCTTCCTGATGGCTGGAACTGGTGCGCAGTTTGGCGGGCCAGTAGGGCCAGGTCAGCGGCCGGTTTTCGTGCTCGGGTGGCATCGCCAGCAACTCGAACTGCGTCACGCTGGCGGCACCATGGCGGTTGCTGGTGCCCACGCAGTCGCTGCCGGTGTCGCCGCCGCCGATCACGATCACATGCTTGCCGGTGGCCTTGACCTGGCTCTTGACCTTGTCGCCCGCGTTGACCTTGTTTTGCGGTGGCAGAAACTCCATCGCGAACATCACGCCATCCAACTCCCGCCCCGGCACCGGCAGGTCGCGCGAAGTCTCTGAGCCACCGCACAGCAGCACCGCGTCGAAGTCGGCTTGCAACTGCTCGGCCGTGATCGTTTCAGTGGCGTCGTTGAGCACCCGGGCTGCAGCGCCATCGGTGGCCATCGCGCCCACCAGCACGCCGGTGCGGAAGGAGACGCCCTCGGCCTGCATCTGCGCGATGCGGCGGTCGATGTGCGACTTCTCCATCTTGAAGTCGGGAATGCCATAGCGCAGCAACCCGCCGAGGCGGCTGTTCTTCTCGAACACCGTCACGGCATGCCCGGCGCGGACCAGTTGCTGCGCGGCAGCCAGGCCCGCCGGACCCGACCCAACCACCGCAACCGTCTTGCCGGTCTTCACAGCGGGCGGTTGCGGCTCGACCCAGCCTTCGGACCAGGCGCGGTCGATGATCGCGTGCTCGATGCTCTTGATGCCCACCGCGTCGTCATTGACATTCAACACGCAAGCCGCTTCGCAGGGTGCCGGGCAGATGCGGCCGGTGAACTCCGGAAAGTTGTTGGTCTGGTGCAGCACCTCGATGGCGCTTTTCCAGTCGTCCTTGAACACCAGGTCGTTGAAGTCCGGAATGATGTTGTTGACGGGGCAGCCGCTGACGCAGAACGGCGTGCCGCAGTCCATGCAGCGCGCGGTCTGCACCTTGGCCTGTTGGTCGTTCAACGAGACGACGAATTCTTTCCAGGTCTTCAGGCGCTCGGGAACGGGCGCATAGCTTTCGTCGACACGTTCGTATTCCAGAAAGCCGGTGATCTTGCCCATGGGTGTGTTTGTGTTCTCTTCAGGTTCACTTGGCGGCCGTGAGAGCCGTCGCTGAGGTCTGCGCCTTGGCGGTCGCTTCGGCCGCCTCAGCCTGCGCCGCGCGTTCGCCCAGCACGCGCTGGTACTCGTGCGGCAGCACCTTGACGAACTGGGTGCGGGCTTCGGCCCAGTCGTCGAGCAGCTGGCGCGCGCGCAGGCTGCCGGTCCAGCGGTGGTGCTCCTCGATCATTTTCTTCAGCAGCATCTCGTCGGCGGTTTCGCGGTGCCAGCCGATGGCCGGGCCGGGCTGCTTGGCACGCGGCAGCACCGGCTCCAGCGCCACCATCGCCGTGTTGCAGCGCTCGGCGAAGCTGCCGTCATCGTCGTGGACGAACGCCACGCCACCGCTCATGCCAGCGGCGAAATTGCGGCCCGTGCGGCCCAGCACCACCACTGTGCCACCGGTCATGTACTCGCAGCCATGATCGCCGGTGCCTTCGACCACCGCGTTGGCACCCGACATGCGCACCGCAAAGCGCTCGCCTGCCACGCCGCGGAAGAAGGCTTCGCCGCTGGTAGCGCCATACAGCGCGGTGTTGCCGATGATGATGTTGTGGGCCGCGTCGCCACGGAAGTCGATGCTGGGGCGCACCACCACCCGCCCGCCCGAAAGCCCTTTACCGGTGTAGTCGTTGGCGTCGCCGATCAGGTAGAGCGTGATTCCGTTCGCCAAAAAGGCGCCGAAGCTCTGGCCGCCTGTGCCTTCCAGCTGCATGAAGATCGTTTGATCCGGCAACCCCTCGGGTCGCTGGCGGATCAGCTCGCCGGAGAGCATTGCACCGACGCTGCGGTTCAGGTTCTTCACCTCCTCCATGAAGTGCACCTTCTCGCCGCGCTCGATGGCGGGGCGGCAGCGCTCGATCAGCTTGATGTCCAGCGCTTTCGCCAGGCCATGGTCCTGTTGCTCGCACTGGTGGCGCGGCACCTCGGCCGGCACCTCGGGCTGGTGGAAGATGCGGCTGAAGTCCAGGCCGCTGGCCTTCCAGTGGTCGATGCCCTTTCGGGTGTCGAGCAAGTCCGAACGGCCGATCAATTCATTGAAGCTGCGGATGCCCAGCTGCGCCATGATCTGGCGCGCTTCCTCGGCCACGAAGAAGAAGAAGTTGACGACATGCTCGGGCTTGCCGGCGAACTTCTTGCGCAGCACCGGGTCCTGCGTGGCCACCCCGACCGGGCAGGTGTTGAGGTGGCACTTGCGCATCATGATGCAACCCTCGACCACCAGCGGCGCGGTCGCAAAGCCGAATTCGTCGGCACCCAACATCGCGCCGATTACCACATCGCGTCCGGTCTTCATCTGGCCGTCGGCTTGCACGCGGATGCGGGACCGCAAGCGGTTCAGCACCAGGGTCTGCTGGGTCTCTGCCAAACCCAGCTCCCACGGCGTGCCGGCATGTTTGATCGACGACCACGGCGACGCGCCCGTGCCACCATCGTGCCCGGCGATCACCACATGGTCCGACTTGCACTTGGCCACGCCGGCGGCGATCGTGCCGACACCAACTTCGGACACGAGCTTGACGCTGATCGAAGCGCGTGGGTTGGCGTTCTTCAGGTCATGGATCAGCTGCGCCAGATCCTCGATCGAATAGATGTCGTGGTGCGGCGGCGGGCTGATGAGCCCCACACCGGGCACGCTGTAACGCAGCATGCCGATGTAGTCGCTGACCTTGCCGCCAGGCAGTTGCCCCCCCTCGCCGGGCTTGGCGCCCTGCGCCATCTTGATCTGGATCTGATCGGCGCTGACCAGGTATTCGGTGGTGACCCCGAAGCGGCCCGAGGCCACCTGCTTGATGCGGCTGCGCAGCGAATCGCCGTCCTGCAGCACGGTGTCGGTTTCGACCACGCCCTTGCCGACGATGTCGGACACGGTGGTGCCGGCGGTGATGGCGATGCCCTTCAGTTCGTTGCGGTACCGCGCCGGGTCTTCGCCACCTTCGCCGGTGTTGCTCTTGCCGCCGATGCGGTTCATGGCGATCGCGAGCGTGGTGTGGGCTTCGGTGCTGATCGAACCCAGCGACATCGCACCGGTGACGAAGCGCCTGACGATCTCGGCTGCCGGCTCCACCTGGTCGATCGAAATCGCCTTGGCGGGGTCGACCTTGAACTCGAACAACCCGCGCAAGGTCATGTGGCGCCGGCTCTGGTCGTTGATGAGCTGGGCGTATTCCTTGTAGGTGTCGAAGCGGTTGGCGCGCGTGCTGTGCTGCAGCTTGGCGATCGCATCGGGCGACCACATGTGTTCTTCGCCGCGCACCCGCCAGGCGTATTCGCCGCCGGAATCCAGCATGCGCGCCAGCACCGGGTCGTTGCCGAAGGCTGCGCTGTGCATGCGCAGAGCCTCTTCACCGACCGCGAAGATGCCGATGCCGCCGATCTGCGATGCGGTGCCGCGAAAGTATTGGTCGACGAAAGTTTTGTGCAAACCCACGGCTTCGAACAGCTGCGCCCCGCAATACGACATGTAGGTGCTGACACCCATCTTCGACATGATCTTGGACAGACCCTTGCCGATCGCCTTGACATAGTTCGCAACCGCCTTCTTCGGCTCGAGCTGGGTCGCAACGCTGCCTTGCAATTCCACCAGGGTTTCGATCGCCAGGTACGGGTGCACGGCTTCTGCGCCATAGCCGGCCAGCACCGCGAAGTGGTGCACCTCGCGCGCGCTACCGGTTTCCACCACCAGACCGGCGGTGGTGCGCAGGCCTTCACGCACCAGGTGGTGGTGAATCGCCGACAACGCCAGCAGCGCCGGCACGGCGACCTGCTCGCGGCTCGTGTGGCGGTCGGTGATGATCAGGATGTTGTGGCCGCCGGTGATGGCGTCCACCGCTTCAGCGCACAACGAAGCCAGCTTGGCTTCGATGCCTTCCTTGCCCCAGGCTACCGGGTAGGTGATGTCGAGCTCGACCGTCTTGAACTTGCCGGCGGTACGCTGCTCGATCGCGCGCAGCCGCGCCATGTCGTCGAAGTTCAGGATCGGCTGCGTCACTTCCAGCCGCATCGGCGGGTTGACCGCGTTGATGTCCAGCAGGTTGGGCTTGGGGCCGATGAAGCTGTTGAGGCTCATCACGATGGCCTCGCGGATCGGGTCGATCGGCGGGTTCGTGACCTGCGCGAAGAGCTGCTTGAAGTAGTTGAAGAGCGGCTTGTTCTTGTCCGACAGCACCGCCAACGGGCTGTCGTTGCCCATGCTGCCGATGCCTTCTTCGCCATTGGCTGCCATCGGCAACATCAGGAACTTCAGGTCTTCCTGGGTGTAGCCGAAGGCCTGCTGACGGTCGAGCAGGGTCTCGGTGAACGGCTGTGGCGCGCCACCGCCGCCGTCGACGCTATCGAGCTTGATGCGCACGTTTTCGATCCAGCGCCGGTAGGGCCGCGCGTTGGCGAACTGGTTCTTCAGCTCTTCGTCTTCGACGATGCGGCCCTGTTCGAGATCGATCAGGAACATGCGGCCGGGTTGCAGGCGCCACTTCTTGACGATCGAGCCTTCGGGCACCGGCAACACCCCGGATTCGGACGCCATCACCACCAGATCGTCGTCGGTGACGATGTATCTGGCGGGTCTCAGACCATGTCGGTCGAGCGTGGCGCCGATCTGCGTGCCATCGGTGAAGACCATCGCGGCCGGGCCGTCCCACGGCTCCATCATCGCCGCGTGGTATTCGTAGAAGGCGCGGCGGCGCTGGTCCATGCCTTCGTGGTTCTCCCAGGCTTCCGGGATCATCATCATCGCGGCGTGGGCCAGCGGGTAGCCGGCCATCGTCATCAGCTCCAGCGTGTTGTCGAAGCTGGCGGTATCGCTCTGGTGTTCGAAGCTGATCGGGTAGAGCTTGTAGAGGTCGTCCCCCAACACCGGCGACTTCATCACCCCTTCACGGGCCCGCATCCAGTTGAAGTTGCCCTTGACGGTGTTGATCTCGCCGTTGTGGGCAACCATGCGGTAGGGGTGCGCCAGCGGCCATTCCGGGAAGGTGTTGGTGCTGAAGCGTTGGTGCACCAGGGCCAGCGCAGAGACCACGCGCGGGTCTTGCAGGTCCAGGTAGTACTGGCCCACCTGGCTGGCCAGCAGCAAGCCCTTGTAGATGACGGTGCGGCAGCTCATGCTGGGCACGTAGTACTCGCGGCTGTGGGTCAGCTTGAGCTTCTGGATCGCTGCGCTGGCGGTCTTCCTGATGACGTAGAGCTTGCGTTCCAGCGAGTCGGGCACGATCACATCGTCGCCGCGGCCGATGAAGATCTGGCGGATCACGGGCTCCTTGGCGCGCACCGTCGGGCTCATCGGCATCTGGCGGTCGACCGGCACATCGCGCCAGCCCAGCAACACCTGGCGTTCGGCCTTGACGACGCGTTCCAGCACCTGTTCGCAGGCCAGGCGTGAGGCGTGTTCCTTCGGCAGGAAGATCATGCCGACGCCGTATTCCCCCGGGGGCGGCAGCGCCACGCCCTGGGCGGCCATCTCGGCGCGGTAGAACTCATCGGGCAACTGGATCAGGATGCCGGCCCCGTCGCCCATCAGCTTGTCGGCGCCGACCGCGCCACGGTGATCCAGGTTCGCGAGGATGTTCAGACCCTGGCTGACGATGGTGTGCGAGCGCTGGCCCTTGATGTGCGCGACGAAGCCGACACCGCAGGCATCGTGTTCGGCGCCGGGCTGATAGAGCCCTTGGGCGGCGCTGGATTCGAGGACCGCTGCGCTGGTGATTGCATCGTTCATCGGCGATGGCGCCTGCATCGCGGTCAACGGCGGTGCATGGAAGTTTTGGGGCATGGCGCACTCCGCGAGGGTCGAAAAACCGGGACCACGAAGACTATCGCAGTGCAGCATCGGTCACAAGCGATTGATACGGGGTCTGACCCCAAATCTGGAGTGTGAAAATCGATCTCGCTAGATAAGGGGACAGATCAGATGTCGACCGCCGAAACCGTTCGTTGCGCGAATCGGTCGCGTGCAGACGGGGCACCGTGTCGCCCGGCGCTGCCGCGCTGGCACCGGGTACCGCGGCTAACCTTGACCGCGCGCCGGCGGCAGGAACGGGTTGACGATCCGCACGCCAGCAATGCTTGCACCGGTCTGCAAGTCCTCGCTCAGCAACCGGACACAGCCGCTCTGCCGCGCGGCTTGCAGAATCAGCGCATCCCAAAACGAGATGCGGTGGGTGGCGTGAAGCTCCAGTGCTTCGAGTGCTGCGGCTGTTGAGGAACCGATGGTTTCGAAGCGTGCATAGACCCGCAACCGCTCCCGCACGGTGGCCAGCGGCAGGTTCAATTTGCGCAGCGCTGCATTGATGAACTCATGCAGCACCTGGGTCGAGATGACTCCACTGCCATCGCGCAGGCATTGAGCGATCAGTGCGATTGCCACCGACTGCTTGGCGGGTTCGTCGCCCGCGTCAGCGTAGATCAACACGTTGGTATCGATGAAGCTACGCACCGCGCTGCAAGTCGCTGCGGTCGGGCTTCCAGCCGTTCAGCCTGCCCGGCGACTGCGCCGTGGCTTTCAGATACGAGTCGATCTCAGCTTCCAACTGTTGGTGCCCGGCGAGTTGTTCCAGGTGGTCGCGAACGGCCTGATTCAGGCTCTTGCCCATGGCCCGGGCGGCCAACCGTGCCCCTTCCGCCACGCGTTCATCGATCGAAAGGGTGATGTTCATTCAGGGTTTACACAGAAGCTGTGCGCACAGTATATGTGGGCCACCCACCCGCAGGCATACAAGCCGCGAAAGAAGTCAGATCCGACCGCGGGGTCGACCTCGGGGCCGGGGCCGCATCGGGCGTTGTGCCGTGAGCCCTGCCTGCGTGACGAATCCATCTGACCCCAGCGCCCAGCCTCCCATGGCGGCCCGGCGGACGGAAGCCGACAGTGAAGGCGACAGGCCCTGGTCCAGCAACCTGCGGTAGACGGCTTCGCGCTCGAACGGCGTGTTGCCCAGCGCCCAATATTCCGGCGGGTCGACCAAACCGGGATGCGGGGCCGAACCCAGGCGGTGGGGAGCACTGGTGAGCGCGGACGGCCCCGGCCCGCCTGCACCATCGACCCACTGCAGCGCAGCCAGCCGAAATGGCCCGGGTTCGACCACGGCACAGCGAAAGCGGCCGCTCCACAAGGTGCCCGCGCGTCGATGGCGGCGGTTGTAGGCGCTCACATAACGTCGCCCTACTGCCTGCACCAGCCGCGCCAGACCTTGTGCCTGAACCGGGGTTGCCAGCAGCTGCACTTCCGAGACGAGCAGCGCGAAGGCGTGGAGCCCCACCTGTTCGACTTCGGCAGCCTCAATCAGCACCCGCAGGAAATCGGCACGGTCGTCTGCATCGACAAACACCGGCTGACCCGGCAACCCCCGCTGGATCAAGACATGCGCCTGCCCCGGCAACACCAGTCGGGGCAGGCGTGCCATGGTTTGTTCAGTCTGCGAACAGCCGCCGCCCCGTCAGGCGGTGGTGTTCGCGCAGCGCATAGCGGTCGGTCATGCCGGCGATGTAGTCGGCGATCGACCGGGCGGCGCCGCCATCACCGGGTTCGTAGTCTTCAGCATCGGTGGTGTCGGCCAGCACCGCAGCGGACGCCGGCAAGGTCAGCGGGTCGGCCCGGTACGCGGCATACAGATCGGTGACCACCGTGCGTGCCAACCCCGTCATCGCTTCGACCTGCGGGTGGCGGTACAGCGCGCCGAACAGAAACGACTTCAGCGCCGCCATCTCGGCCTCCAGCTCGGCGCCGAAAGTCACCAGCGGCGGCAGCGCGCGCACGGCATCGGCATCGCGTGGGGCTCGGCGGGCGATGGCCGCCGAGGTGTGTCGCACCAGCGCATCGACCTGCTCCGACAACATGCGTCGCAGGATCTCGAACACGAGTCGCTTGCCCGATTGCCCGTCAGCCGCTTCGCTGGCCAGTGCCGGGTGCTGCGCCAGCACCGCCGCATGCCAGCGCGCGAACAGCGGCACCGCCATCATTTGCGGCACATCCAGCAAGCCCGAACGCAGACCGTCGTCGATGTCGTGGGCGTTGTAGGCCATGGCATCGGCCAGGTTGACCAGTTGCGCTTCCAGACTCGGCTGCGTGCCCTGCAAGAAACGCAGCGCCGGGCCGTCGGCTTCCTGGGCCAGCAGCAGCCGCGCGTTGCGCTGCGAACAATGTTTCAGGATGCCTTCGCGGGTTTCGAAGCTGAGATTGAGGCCGTCGAAGCCCGGGTATCGAACCTCGAGCCAGTCGACCACGCGCAGGCTCTGCAGGTTGTGCTCGAAGCCGCCGTGCCCGGCCATGCAAGCCGCCAGCGCGTCCTGCCCCGCATGGCCGAACGGGGTGTGGCCCAGGTCGTGCGCCAATGCGATCGCCTCCACCAGATCCTCGTTCAGCCGCAACGTGCGCGCCGCGCTGCGCGCCAGTTGCGCCACCTCCAGCGAGTGTGTGAGGCGCGTGCGGAACAGGTCGCCCTCATGGTTGATGAAGACCTGGGTCTTGTAGATCAGGCGCCGGAAGGCAGTGCTGTGAACGATGCGGTCGCGGTCGCGCTGGTGTTCGTTGCGCGGCGGCGAAGGCGGCTCGGCCATGCGGCGCCCGCGCGAACAAGATGGGTCGCTGGCCCAGGGTGCCAGCGCCCTGGCGTTCATGGCGTCAGGGATGCGCCAGCCGCTGCATCGATCACGCGAGCCACCACCGCATCCGGCACGCTGCGCACCACCGCCCGGCCAGGACCTTC
>JBDSMV010000432.1:0-4171 GCA_039915715.1 Rubrivivax sp.
TAGGCTTCCGCTTCCACCATCGCGTCCGGCACCACCCGGTTCACCAGGCGCTTGTCCAGCGCCTCGGCGGCGCCGAAGACGCGGCCCTCCAGCAGTATTTCGAGCGCGGTCGCACGTCCGGCCAGTCGCACCAGTGCAGCGAGTTCGGCGTGCGCCATCACCAATCCCAGCTTGTTGATCGGCACGCCGAAGCGACTGCCTTCGCCGCAGATGCGGATGTCGCACAGCGCGGCGATCTCCAGCCCGCCGCCGACGCAGATGCCTTCGATCAGCGCGACCACAGGATGGCGGCAACCGGCAATCGCGCCCAGGGCACCGTGCAGCACGGCGCCGTAGGCCTTGCCCTGCTCGAAGTTACTGCGCTCGGTCTCGAATTCGCCGATGTCGTTGCCCGGCGCGAAAGCCTTGCCACCGGCGCCGCGCAACACGATGCAGCGAACGGTGTCGTCGGCCGACAGCTCACCCATCACCGCGCCGAGGCGCTGCCACATCGGCTTCGTCAGCGCGTTCAGCTTGTCGGGCCGGTTCAGCGTGACGGTGGCGATCGTGCCGTCACGTTCGCGGAGGATCAGGTCGTCCATCGGTTCTGAGCCCATCGTCAGTGGTAGAAGATGTTCACCAGCGTCATCGGCACCGCAGGCACGTAAGTGACCAACAGCAGCGTGAAGACCAGCACCCCGATGAACGGCAGGTTCACACGCGTCACCTTCCACATGTCGGCCTTGGCGATCGAGCACGACGCCATGAGCACGCTGGCCACCGGCGGCGTCTGCTGCCCGATGCCCAGGTTCAGCGTGACGATCAGGCCGAAGTGCACCGGGTCGATGCCCACGGCTTTCACCAGCGGCATCACGATCGGCACCACCAGGATGATCGCCGCGGCCGAATGCAGGAACAGCCCGATGAGGAGGAAGAAGATGTTCAGGATGGCCAGTACCGCGTACCTGTTGCCGGTGATCGACGACAGCCACGCCGCCAGCTGCTGCGGCATCTGTTGCTCGGTGAGGTACACGCCCAGCAGCGCCGATGCGGCCACCAGCAGCATCACGGTGGCGGTCTGGATCGAGCCTTCGATCATGGCTGCATACAGGTGCTTGAAGTCGATCTCGCGGTAGATGACGCCGCCGATGAACAGTGCCGCCAGCACCGCCAGTGCCGCGCCTTCGGTCGCCGTGACGATGCCGCCGAAGATGCCGCCCAGGATGATCACCGGCAGCAGGAAGGCCCAGGCCGCGTCCTTGAAGGTGGACCGCACCTTCGACCACTGGAAGGTCTCTTCGACCGGGTAGTTGTAGCGCACGGCGTACCAGTACGACAGCGCCATCATGCCCACGCCCGCCAAGACCCCGGGCACGATGCCGGCCACGAAGATCTGCACCACCGACGCATCGGCCATCACCGCATACAGGATCATCGGGATGGACGGCGGGATGATCACCGCCAGCGTTGCCGACGACGACATCACTGCCGCAGCGAATTCCTTCGGGTAGCCCTTTTTCTTCATCGCGGGGATCAGGATCGAGCCCATCGCGGCGACGTCGGCCACCGCCGAACCCGAGATCTCGGCGAAGAACATCGAGGTGCCGATGGTGATCATCGACAGCCCGCCACGCACGAAGCCGAACAGCGCCGACGCGAACGCGATCAGCCGCCGCGACAGGCTCGAGGTGTTCATGATGGCGCCGGCGAGGATGAACAGCGGAATCGCCAGCAACGGAAAGCTGGTGGCACCGGTGAACATCACGATCGCGGAATTCAGCAGCGCATCGACGCCGCCGGACCAGACCATCGCAGCCATCGCGACGATGCCGAGCGAGATCGCGATCGGCACGTTGAGCAGGATCAGCGCAACCAGCCCCAGGAACATCAGGCCGACGATCACGACAGCGCCTCATTGGCCGCCGCGGCGTGTGCCGGCTCTTGTTCGTGGTCGACGATGCCCGCGCCACGTGCCTGGCGCAGCACCTCGGGCAGGCTGAACAGCTGCGCAATGATGAACAGCGCCGATCCGACCGGAATGACCGACTGCGTGAAGCGCGTCGGCACCCAGTCCAGCGTGACCATCGTGTCGCCCTGCAGGATTTCGAGCACCCTGAAGCCGAACCAGCCCAGCAACGCGAAGAAGCCGATCACGCAAAACTCACCGAACCACACGGCCGGAATCCGCCAGCGCGGCGGGAGCGCATTGACCAGGCCCGGAAATCCGATGTGAGCGCGCTTCAGCGCGGCCAGCGCCGCTCCGAAGTAGGTCAGCCAGGCCAGCATGATCGACGCCCCTTCGTCGTACCAGACGAACGGGATCTCGAACTTGCGCAGGACGACCGCCACCAAAATGAGTACCGCCAGCAGCGCGAGCTGCAGGATGACGAACGCTGTCAGGGCGCGTTCGAAGCCCACTCGGGCGGTCTGCAGCACGAGATCACATCCCCTTGCCGAGGGCGACGGCCTTGTCGACCAGCTTGCCACCTTCCGGCACTTCCTTGCCGAACTCGTCGTACACGCCCTTGCTGGCCGCGATGAAGGCGTCCTTGTCGGCCTCGTTGACCTTCACGCCCGCAGCCTTGATCTTGGCCAGCAGTTCGTCGTCGAGCTTGGCGGCCTGCTCGTAGACGTAGTCCTGCGTGTCCTTGGCGGCCTGCGACAGGATCGCCTGCACATCGGGCGGCAGCGACGCGAACCGGGTCTTGCCGGTGGTCAGGTACGCCGGCGTATAGACGTGTCCCGTCATCGACAGGTACTTCTGTACTTCCTGGAATTTCGACGAATAGATCTGCGTGAGCGGGTTTTCCTGGCCATCCATCACGCCGGTCTGCAGCGCGACGAACACTTCCGACAGCGCCATCGGCGACGGGTTCGCGCCGTAGGCCTGGAACATCTTCACGCGCCACTTGCCCTGCGGCACCCGCAGCTTCATGCCCGCCAGATCGGCTGGCTTGAAGATCGGCTTGGTGTTGGTCGTGATGTTGCGAAAGCCGTTCTCCCACACCGCCAGGATCTTGTAGCCCTTGGCCTCGGCCATCGGCGCCAGCGCGGGCCACACCACGGCCTGCTCGATCTTCTTCATGTGCGCCCGGTTCTTGACCAGGTAGGGCATCTCGAACATGCCGAAGGCCTCGACCTGCGACGACATCACCGTTGACGGGATCGCGAAATCGAGCGTGCCCAGGCGCACCTTCTGCATCATCTCGGCGTCGCCGCCGATCTGGCTCGATCCGAACACGACGACCTTGGCCTTGCTGCCCAGCTTCTCGTTCGCGCGGCGCGCGAATTCGTTGGCCGACAGCTCGAACAGCGAGCCCGGTCCCCCGACGTGACCGAGCTTCAGCTCCATTTGCGCCGCGGCCGACAGTGTGAAGCCGGCGGCGAGCGTGGTGGCCAGCAATGTGATGGTGAAGGTACGGCGTGTGGTCATGCTGTCTCCTGGTTTGTGGTGTGTGAGAACTGTTTTCAGGCTGCGGCCTGCAACGCTTGTGGAGCCCGGTGCGCAGCGAAATACTCCATCGCCGACGCCACGCCGCTGCCGGCAAGCTTGACGCCCGACAGCTTCAATCCCATCTCCACGCCGGCCAGCGTGGCCATCAGCGTCAGATCGTTGCAATCGCCCAGGTGGCCGATGCGGAACATGCGGCCCCTGACCTTGCCGAGGCCCGTGCCCAGCGAGAGGTCGAAGCGCTCGTGGATGAGCCGGCGGATCGCGTCGGCGTCGACACCCACCGGCGTGACGACGCCGGTCAGCACCGGCGAATACACAGCAGGTTCGTCGCACTGGATCGGCAGGCTCCATGCGCGTACCGCGCCGCGAACCGCTTCGGCCCAGCGCTGGTGGCGTGCGAACACACCGTCCAGCCCCTGACCCAACAGCATGTCGAGCGCCTCGTGCAGACCGTACAGCAGGTTGGTGCTGGGTGTGTAGGGCCAGTAGCCGCTCTGGTTCATCTCGACGATCTCGTCCCAGGCCCAGAACGCACGCGGCAGCTTGGCCGTTTTCGACACCTCCAGCGCCTTCGGAGACAGCGCATTGAAGCTGATGCCCGGCGGCAGCATCAGGCCCTTCTGCGAGCCGCTGATGGTGACGTCGACGCCCCACTCGTCGTGTCGGTAGTCGGCGCAGGCCAGGCCCGAGATGCTGTCGACCAACAGCAGCGCCGGGTGCCTGGCGTCGTCGATGGCC
>JBDSMV010000018.1:0-28048 GCA_039915715.1 Rubrivivax sp.
TGAACATGGTCGAGCGCTTCTTCCGCGACATCACCGACAAGCGCATCCGGCGCGACAGCTTCACCAGCGTGGCCGAACTGGAGCTGGCGATCGACCTGTACGTCGCTCATCACAACATCGATCCCAAACCGTTCATCTGGACCGCACGCGCGTCCGACATCCTGGCCAAGGTGACGCGCGCCAAGACGGCACTTGCCGCCGTCCTCGGATAAGTACTGAACAGAGCGGCGCAATGCACTGGTCTTGGCAACGCTGGAGTGAGCGCTGTTGCATGGCCGCCGCCGATGGTGTCAGCGCGCAAAGGTTCATGGTGTTTGCGCGGCAAGTCGATGCAGCGTAGATCGCGCGTCGACCGGCCGCAGTGCCGACCTGAGCTGGGCCTGGAGCCGGTCTGCGGATTGCCCGAGAATCAGGGGAGGGGCGCTATCGATCGCTCTGCACAGGAGATCTTCATGACGTATGCATCTCATCCCGCTCATCGTCGCGCCGTCGTTGTGGCGGTGCTGGCCGTGGGCCTCGGCATGTCGCTCGCCGGCTGCCAAAAGACCACCACGACCACGGAAACGCCGAGCGGCAGCACCTCCACGACGACCTACAGCACGCCCACGATGCCGGCCTTGAGCGCATCGGCCAGCGCGATGGCCAGCAACGCGATGTCGGGCGCCAGCCAGACCCTGGGCAAGGTGGAAGAGAGGCTCGACAACGGCGCGCTCACGGCCAAGGTCAAGACCGCCTTGTTCGCCGCTGCCGATGTGAAGGCGTTGCAGATCGACGTCGACAGCAAGGACGGTGTCGTCACCCTGAATGGCACGCAGGAAACAGCGCTTGCCGTCGACCGTGCCGCGGCCGTGGCGCGCGGCACCGAGGGCGTGGCGTCGGTCGAGAACAGGCTGACGGTCAAGCTGCCATAGAGCGCCGCGCGCTGGCGCCGGCGCGTCAGAGGCCCGCCCCGGTACCTCGGTCTCGCCTTGTGGCAGGAAGCAAAGAGACCTTCTGTCCTGCGCGTGGCGCCGCGATCAGTCGGTACGCGTCCTGCGATGAATTGCCGGCTGGGGTGCACAACAGCGGTCGTGCGCCAAGAAGGAGCCTCGTGTACGCTGGCGCGTCGGGGCGGGTATTCCACCACCCCTGTCGGGCGACTTCCGCCTGCCGCCAACCAGGAGTTGACCATGCAGAGCGGCAACTACCCATCGGGTCCGTGCACATCGGGGCCCGGTAGCGCGCCCAACGAACTGAGGGACGCGGTGAAGAAAGAGGAAGGCCTGGACGAGCGTGCCGCGCGCAAGGAGGGTGTGCCCGCCGAGGCGCCCGCCGACGATGCCGCCGAGGCGGCCCGACACGCCGAACGCGACGCGCACATCACGCCCACTTAGGCGCAGAGGCGCAGAGGCGCACAACAGCTGAAGCGGTGCGAAGCCACTCGGCCCTGTAATGACTGCAGCGCTGCCGACGGGCGCGAGTGTCTGCTCGTGGTCGCCCGGGACGCGGGTCTGTCCACACCAGTCACCAGCGCAGTCGACTCGATGATCGCGTACGCATCGCCGACGCGGCAGGACGTTTGCACCAACGCATCTGACGAAGCATTCCGCCCGCCGCTCCTTGATCAACCGCCTTCGTATCCCCGCCACGCGCATCGCGCAGGCATTCTGGTTTGTCCCAACCTGATGGTGCTGGTCGGCATCCTCGGCGCGGTCGGCCTCGTCAGCCTGGACCGCTGCGGTCTGGTGCCCGACATGCTGATCCAGAGCGCCTGGCTCTACAACGGCGGCGGGACAGGAGCGCGCACATTGCTGGACACGGTCGCTGCCTCGGCGATCGGTGTGGCCGGCACAGTGTTCTCCATCACCATCGCCGCACTGTCGCTTGCAGCTGGCCAGATGGGGCCACGCCTGCTGCGCAACTTCACCCAAGACCGCGGCAACCCGTTCACCCTGGGTGCCTTCCTGGGCACTTTCTCGTACGCATTGATGGTGCTCCGCAGCGTGCGCATGCAGGACGAAGGCCTGGGCGAGTTCGTGCCGCACCTCGCACTCAGTGTGGGCATCCTGCTGGCGTTCCTGTGCGTCGGCACGCTGGTTTACTTCGTCAATCACATGGCCGGGCGCATCGACGTCGATACGGTGATCGAACTGGTCAGCGACGAGGTGCGCGATTCGATCAAACGGCTCGGGTCGACCGAACCGACGACAGGACGAATGCCACGGCTGGTGTCACATGCTGCCGGCTTGGTCGCCGACCCATGGTGGACGGCGCGGCCGAAGCCATCTGCGGCGCGGTCTCCGTCAGCGCTGAACGCGCCAGCGGTGACGACATCGAATACGCTGTGCGTCAACTCGTCGAAGTGGCGGTTCGCGCACTCTCTCCCGGCATCAACGACCCATTCACTGCGATGAGCGTGCTCGACCGCCCGGGTGGCGCGCTCTGCGACATGGTGCCGTTGTATCTGCCGAACGGTCTGTTTCTTCGCGACAGGCAGTGCGTGCTGGTGTTGCCGGCCGTGGACTACGAAGGGCTGGTGGACGGGATGTTCCACCTGATCCGTCAGAACGGGAGCAGCAGCGCCGCTGTGCTCGTCCGCATGCTGGAGGTCTTCTCCGCAGTGGCGACGTTTGAGCGAAACCAAGCGCGACTGCAGCCGCTGCAGCGACATGCGGATCTGGTCGTCCGCGATGCGCGGCGTCGCATCGCGACGCCTGCCGATCTGAACGACATTCTCCAGCGCGCAGAGCATTTCCAGTCCATGCGGCTGTCCGGACCCCTGACCGTGCACTCGGAAGAACAGCGCGCAACAGCGGCATGACTCGGCGTTGCACATGATTCCTGTCGCGCATCGAGCAGACCAGCCGGACCGCTGCCTGCAACCGCCATCCCCTCCCGGACCAGCCATTGCGCTGCGAGCCTGATGCTGTCGACTTCGGCAGCGGTGCCTGAGCTCTGTCGGCCTCAAAGCCTCATCGACCGACCCACCGATTGCACTTGGTCGATGCGCGCAGCGGTCGGCTCGCCTTCGACGCGGGCCATGACCTGAGCAGCGGAGTCGTGGAACTCGGGATCGGGCTGCTGGCGAGTTGCGCCCAGGTGGGAAGGGGGGACAGCAAGGCGAGCAGGAAGACGACGGAAACTTTCATGGCGGCATCTGGCGAAGTGGTTTGTAGAGCGGAACGATCGCGACAGCGCGAAAGCGGGCCGGACAACGATTGGGCAAGCCATCCGTCTCGTTGTCGGTTCGCTGACGCACACCGCATCGGCGCCGATCGACGGTGCACCGAGGATCAAATCCCCCTCGCAGTGACCTGCGACGGATTTCAGTTCCCAGAACCGACGACACCGATGAGTCGCTGTGACCGCGGGCAGGCCCTCGGAAGCGGATGAGCAGCCGTGGTCCTGCAGCAGCGCAGGAACTCAAAAGCCTCGCTCAAAAGAGCGAACGAATGGCTGAAACCCGCGTGGATAAAAAGGAGCGGTAATAAGTGGTGGATGTAGCTGGACATCACGTTGCGGGGCACTAAAAACCGCTTTCTTGCGATTAGCCGCCTGGCGCGACCGCGACAACCGTTTCTCCTATGGCGTTGGGGCAGCACGTGCCCTAGGTTGCTCGCAGACGTCTGGCAATTGGTCGTCATTCGCGACATCTGCCAGGAGACGGGCTGACGTTGCGAGGTTGGCCGATGGGCAAGATGCCTGTCGCGGTTCTTCATTGCAGGCAGTCCGCCGTCTGTCAGAACCCCGTCACACCTTCGACGAACGTTCAACGCGGGAATGTGTTCACGCCGCCTTTGACCGCGACGTTCCTTAGACCGGCCCTGTTCATGAGGTCAGCGATGAAAGACACCCACTCTGCCCTGATCCGCACACGTCATCCTGCCGCCGGCCTGGCTCCTGCGGTTTTGCTTCTTGCCGGATGCGGTGGCAGCGACGACGACGGGCTTGCCGGTCGCACCGTCTGCGCAATGACGAACGGCAGCGCAGGCGATGAGGTCATCGCGTTCCGCCGCGAGGGCGATGGCAGCTTGCCGAAGATCAACGCTGACGCCACCGGCGGCACTGGCCTCGGCACGACCGAGATCTCGCGGGCGACGCCACAAGACGGGGTCGACACCCTGGCGTCGCAGGGCTCGTTGCGAATGACGCCGGGCAAACGCTTCGTTCTTGCGGTCAATGCTGCGAGCAATGCGGTCACAGGGTCTGACGGTCTAGAGTGCCGAGGGCCTGGTGGTGCGATGGGCGAGGTTCGGCGCCCGATCCTCGCGCACGAACGCACGAACGCACGAACGACGAACGCACGAGACGCACGAGACGCATGCATGCCCACCCGCATTCACAAGCGCCTTCGCGGAGTTCGAACGCAGGGCGCTCTGGCCGTTGTACTAAACGGGTCGTGAGCCTGGCTCACACCTTGATGAAGTTTCAGGAGACATGAATGGCGTACGGTGAAGGCAGCGATGTATCCGGCGAACCGCAGGCGGGTGATCTGGTCAAGCGTCACCGAATTTCAACGCGCATCTGGCACTGGCTGAATGTCGTGACTGTATTCGTCATGCTGATGAGCGGACTGGCGATTTTCAACGCGCATCCCCGGCTCTACTGGGGTAGCTATGGCGCGAACCAGGATTCTCCCTGGCTGCAGATCAGTGACGAAAACGGTCGCGGCTATCTGCAGCTCGGCGATGCACAGATCACCACCACCGGAATTCTGGGAGTTTCGACCAACGGCGACGGCCAGGTGAGTACGCACGCCTTCCCGCACTGGGCAACCATTCCAGGTTTTTACAGCCTCGCCGTCGGTCGCCTTTGGCACTTCTTTTTCGCCTGGGTTCTCGTCCTGCCGATCCTGCTTTACTGGATGTGGAGTTTTGTCAACCGCCATGTGCAACGAGATCTCGCACCACGCGCCGATGAGCTGAAGCCCGGGCATATCTGGCAGGACATCAAGGATCACGCGCGGCTCAGATTCCCGACGGGGGCGGCAGCACTGAAATACAACATCCTGCAAAAGCTCAGTTATCTGTTCGTGCTGTTCCTGCTCCTGCCGGCCATCGTGCTTACCGGCCTCACCATGTCGCCGAGCATGGATGCCGCGTGGCCGTGGCTGCTTGATCTGTTCGGCGGACGGCAATCCGCTCGCTCGATCCATTTCATCAGCGCCTTTTTGATGGTCGGCTTCATCGTCGTGCACCTCGCAATGGTGATACTCGCCGGCCCCATCAACGAAATTCGCTCGATGATCACCGGCCGCTTCCGCATTCCTGCTAGGCGAGATGACCAAATGACCGCCATACGAGAGGAGAACACCTGATGACCATCGAAATCGATCGCCGCAAATTGATCGCGGGGCTGGGTGGCGGTTTATTGCTTAGCGGGTGTGACAGCTGGAGCCGCAGCGAGGCCGTGGCCCGTTTCCTGCATTCTTCCGAAGGTTTGACGAAGGGTGCGCAGCGGCTGATCAGCAGCGATACGGCGCTGGCCCGCGAGTTCAGCGCTGCAGAGATGTCTCCGTTTTTTCGGTCCAATGGCAACAGCACCGCTGATACTCCTGAATATCGCGCGCTGCTCGCCAACGGTTTCGCAGATTACCGACTGCGTGTCGGCGGGCTGGTCGAGCACCCGCTGGAGATTTCGCTGAACCAGTTGCGGGCGATGCCGAGCCGCACGCAGATTACCCGGCACGATTGCGTCGAAGGCTGGAGTGCGATCGGGCAATGGACCGGCCCACAACTGTCCCACGTGCTGGATCTTGCGCGATTGCGCGATGGCGCGCGCTACATCGTCTTCTATTGCGCCGACAGTTTCGACAGCAAACCATATTATGAGAGTATGGACCTCGCCGACGCCTATCATCCGCAAACCATTCTCGCCTATGGCATGAATGGCGAGCCGCTTCCCGAAGCGCACGGCGCGCCGATCCGCGTGCGCAACGAACGCCAGCTCGGCTACAAACACGCCAAATACGTGATGGCGGTCGAGGCGGTAGCGAGCCTCACCACTGTTTTCGACGGCAAGGGCGGCTACTGGGAAGATGTCGGAGACTACGCTTGGTATGCCGGGATTTAGTACTCTCCCGAATCCGTGTCGCCTCGCTCAGCAGGCAGCGGAGGACCCCCTCTATCGGCTGTCCAGGCGGAAACGTTTCGGGCCGATGCCCACGTGCCGTTTGAACATGACAGCGAATTGCTGCCTGCTCTGAAAGCCGCACTTCTCGCTGATCGATTGCAGCGGCGCATTCCCTGCGAGCAGCAAGACCTGTGCGTACTCGACGCGCCGTAAGGTGACGTAGCAGTAAGGCGATTCTCCGGTCGCGGCGCGGAAAGCATGGCTGAAATGGGACGCGCTCATTTCGGCCACGGCGGCCAGATCCAATAGCCTCAGATCCGAGCCCAGATGTGATTCGATGAAGTCGATGACGTGGCGAAGACGATGCGGAGCGATGGTCAGGCGTGGTGGCGAATCACGCGGGCCGCGTGAGCTGTGGCGTCGCGCCAGCGCAACCAGGACGCAGTCCAGCAAGGAGTCCAGAAGCAAGGACGATGCAGCGCTGCCGCCATGGATTTCCTCGAGCATCCTGCCGACGAGGGGCGCGAGGATCGGGTCGCGATTGCCGACGCACTCGGTCAGGGTCGCCCGATTTGAAGCTCCATCCAACTCGCTGTCCATGGCGACATCGAATTGTTCCGGGCGCAGGTAGACATGCGCAAATCCGATCGGTCCCCGCGTGCTCCATCGGTGCGCCATTCCTGCTGGAACGAGCGTGATCGAGCAATGCTCGGCAATCGTCGACACCGAAGGTCCATCGTTGCGACGGTTCACGTGCTTCGGGCCGCCGAGGTGCATGACGATGTAATGATGGTCCAGAGGAGGCTGCTCCATGTCCGGCGAAGTGCCGGCCCAGCGCCTGACCAGCGCGCCTCGCCATCGCGTCGATTCGCTCGACACCATCGGGGGCGATCGCAGCGCCCACGGCCAGATCAGTGGCGACGTCGGTGACGAAGGTGGAGGTTCGGCAATCACGGAAGGTCACGTTGATTGCATTGGCGGCGTCAATGCGTCCAATCGACAGCGCAAGACCTGTGCGGAAGAGAATCGCGTGAAATGCGCATGCAGCCGTCGCCTACAGCAGGGAATGGTCGAAGGCGATCGTGAAGTAGGAAAGCGAACGCGTCTGTACGGCAGCGCACAGTCGGCCCGCAACGGGGCTTGTTCCTGTCATTGCCGCAAGCGCTCAAGCAGCCTCCTCTCCTTGGCGCTTTGCCTGACAACGAGCGGCAACGCTGGCGGTCTTACCTCGCATTTCGAGACGCCGCTCGGCCAGGTGCGTCACGATTGCGCCCAGTGGCGACGAAGCCCTGGTCGGCGTTTCGCTTGTCAAGTTAGTGCCCACTTTCTGGTGGTCCAGTGCCATGGATCGGGGAGCCTGCCAGCCGCAGTTCGTTCGTGAAGCCGTGATCTTTGGTAGTTACTCCACAGTCACGCTCTTCGCCAGATTGCGCGGCTTGTCGACATCGGTGCCTCTCGCACAAGCCGTGTGATACGCCAGCAACTGCAGCGGCACCACATGCAGGATCGGTGACAAGAGCCCATAGTGCTCCGGCATGCGGATCACATGCACCCCCGGTTCGCTTTCGATCTGCGAGTCGGCATCGGCGAACACATACAGCTGGCCGCCGCGGGCGCGCACTTCCTGCAGATTGCTCTTCAACTTCTCAAGCAGTTCGTCGTTGGGCGCCACCGTCACCACCGGCATCTGGTCGGTGACGAGTGCCAGCGGACCGTGCTTCAACTCACCGGCCGGGTAGGCCTCGGCATGGATGTAGCTGATCTCCTTCAGCTTCAGCGCGCCTTCCAGTGCGATCGGGTAATGGCGCCCGCGGCCCAGGAACAACGCATGTTCTTTTCGCGCGAAGTCCTCACTCCAGGCGATCACCTGCGGCTCCAGCGCCAGCACCGCCTGCAACGCCACCGGCAAGTGGCGCAGCGATGTCAGGTGCGCGGCTTCCTGCTCGTCGGTGAGCCGGCCGCGAACCTGTGCCAGCGCCAGCGTCAACAGGTACAGCCCGGCCAGTTGGGTCGTGAAGGCCTTGGTCGACGCCACACCGATCTCGACCCCAGCGCGGGTGATGTAGGCCAGCTTGCATTCGCGCACCATCGCGCTCGTGGCCACATTGCAGATCGTCAAGGTGTGGTGCATGCCCAGGCTGCGCGCATGCTTCAGTGCCGCCAGTGTGTCGGCGGTCTCGCCACTCTGGGTGATCGTCACCACCAGCGTCTTCGGGTCTGGCACGCTGGTGCGGTAGCGGTACTCGCTTGCGACCTCGACGGTGGTCGGGATGCCCGCTATGGCCTCCAACCAGTACCGCGCGGTCGACCCCGAATAGAAGCTGGTGCCGCAGGCCAGGATCAGCACACGCTCGACATCTTTGAAGACCGCATGGGCACCGTCGCCGAACAACTCGGGGCTGATGCCGGCCACGCCTTCCAGTGTGTCGGCCAGCGCACGCGGTTGCTCGAAGATCTCCTTTTGCATGTAGTGCCGGTACGGCCCCAGCTCGGCCGCACCGCTGTGTGCCAGCACCGTGCGCACCGGGCGGTCGACCGCCGTGTAGCGGCCGTTGGCATCGGGCGTGCTGATCCAGGCCTTGCCCGGCTGCAGGTCGACCACGTCGCCGTCCTCCAGATAGACGATCTGGTCGGTGACACCCGCCAGCGCCATCGTGTCCGAGGCCAGGAAGTGGTCTGCAGGGTCGGAACCCGGCGCAGCGCCCACGCCCATCACCAGCGGGCTGCCCTGCCGCGCGCCAACCACCCGCTGTGGCTCGTCGCGGCAGAACACGGCGATCGCATAGGCCCCCCGCAACCGCGGCAACGCCTGCTGCACCGCGTCCAGCAGGTCACCGACATAGAGGCTGTGCACCAGGTGGGCGATGACTTCGGTGTCGGTCTGGCTGTCGAAGACATAACCCCGCTGCTGCAGCTCGGCCCGCAGGTGGTCGTGGTTCTCGATGATGCCGTTGTGCACCAGCGCGATCTGCGAGCGGCCCGGCACCCGGCGTTCGGCCGGCCCATCGCTGAAATGCGGATGGGCGTTGTGCACCACCGGCGCACCGTGGGTGGCCCAACGCGTGTGGGCGATGCCGGTGCCCGATGCGATGCCGTCGGCATCGACGTTCGATGCCAATTCCAGCACGCGGGACGTGCTGCGGGCGCGTCGCAGTTCGCCACCCTGGTGCACCGCCACGCCGCAGGAGTCGTAGCCTCGGTATTCCAGCCGGCTCAGGCCCTGGACCAGGATCGGAACGATGTTTCGGGCGCTGACCGCGCCGACGATTCCGCACATAGGGTGGGTGCTCCGTGATCTGAAGAAGCGGATGCTAGGTCAGCCGCGGCGGCGATATCTTCCGAATTTCCGATCTGATGTGACTGAAATCACCACCGCGGCCATGGAGTGGTGATTTATTTCATTGATTTGGCATGAGTGGGATAGCATTTCAGCCATGTCCTCTGAAATGCTGCTGGACCCGCCGGTCTTCGATGCTACCGACCTGCGCTTGCTGGACCTTTTGCAGAACGACGCCTCGCTGTCGAACCAGGCGCTGGCTGAGCAAGCCGCCACCTCGCCGGCCACCGCGTTGCGCCGAGTTCGTCGGCTGGAAAACGACGGCGTGATCCAGCGCCGGGTGGCACTGCTGGACGCGCAGCGCCTGGGCATGGGCTTGACGGCGTTGGTGGAAGTGGTGCTCGACCGCCAGGGCGCCGAGCACCTGGGTGCCTTCGAGACCAGGGCGGTGTCCGAAGCGGCGGTGCGACAGTGCTGGCGCGTCTCGCCGGGGCCGGATTTCATGCTGGTGGTGCAGGTGGCCGACATGGCTGGCTATCGGGCACTGGTGCAGCGCCTGTTCACTCAGGACGCCAATGTGCGCAACGTCAAAGCGTACTTTGGCATCCATTGCGCCAAGTTCGACACCAGGGTGGACTTGAGCCCCCACGCTCCCTGACGGTCGAGAACGGTCAGCGCCCACGCTCCCTGCCGGTCGCTGCTTCCTGTGGGGCCCCCCGCGGGGGCGTTCGCCTGCGGCCCGGCGAAGCCGGTTCCGCGGCTTTTCTCGGTCCAGTCAGGCGCGTTTGCGTTTGGCAGCGAAGACCCCGACCGCCAGCAATCCACCCAGCATCAGCGCATGGGTGCCGGGCTCGGGCACCGCGATCACGCTGTTGATCCAGCCCGTCTGGTCGAAGAGTGCGGTCGCGCCCGAAAGGTCGCCGTAGCTGGATGCATTCCGGGTGCTGATGTCGCACCCGGTCAGTGAGCCGCCGCCGATCAGGCCGCAGACGCTGTTGCCCTGCCAGCCCCAGGAGTGCACCGCACTCAACAGCCATTGCCCGCCCTCCAGGACGAAGTCACCGCCGCCGGAATCACCCCCGGCGATCAGTGCTTCGTTGGCGCCGAGTCCGCCGCCACTGGTGAAGCCACCGGTCAGGCTCGCGACCTTGCCGAGCGTGTTGTAGCTGCCATTGGGGCCGTCGTAGTCCGACATGTAGGTGGTGCCAACAAAGTAAGCGGCGTCATAGCCCCAACCCGGGGTCACGGCATCGACCACGCGGTTGAAGGTCTTGCTGTCGACGTCGAAGGTGTTCCAGCCGTAGTGGCCGTAGCCGCTGTCGCCCCAATTGGTGGCGGTGTCGGCGCTCCCCACCGAGGTGGTGCCGTAGCCCGCCATCAGATAGGTCTTGCCGACATCGTTGCTGCCGCTGAGCGCGTACCCCCCGATGGTGGTCACCGGTGCCGACAGGCGCACCAGCGCCAGGTCGTTGCCCGCATCGGCCGAGTTTTCGAAGCCCAGCCACGTCGGGTGCAGCACCGCCTCCGTGACGCTGCGGGTGACCGCCGCGCTGCCGCCGGCCCAGCCGAAGTTGACCGTCATCGAGCTGAAGTTGTCGGCGCAGTGCGCTGCCGTCAGCACGTATTGCCCACCTTGCATCAGTGACCCCGAACAGGCGTAGTTGCCCGATGCGTTGTTGAAGTTGATGCGGGCCACGCCGTCCATCGCACCGGCGACACCGCCGAAAACCTGGCCCGGCACGAAGCGCCAGCCCACAACCGACGAGGTGTTGCCGGTGTTGGGAATGCGCCCCCCCTCTTCCGAGAGCACCGAGCCCGCGGCGATGGCGGAGCCGCAACAGGCTGCGGCGACGCACGCGGCCAGGGTGCGAACACGAACGGCTGACGGAGAACGCTGCATGGTGGGTCCAAAGGTGGATGAGATGCAACGAAGTGTTACAGGAATGGCGCAGCAGCAGCATCCCGTGGGCCGATGGAAGCTGCACGCAGCGAAGGCGGCCGCGCAAAGCATCACGGCGCCCACCGCGCGGCTGTGCGGATGTCACGGCGCGGTGTTGCATCCGGGTTGCAACCATCGGCTCTGCCGACCCCAGCCGCGCTTCAGCGTCGCAGCAGCAGCAACCCCTTCAGGTATTCGCCCTCCGGAAACCACAGCGTCTGCGGGTGATCCGGTGCGGCACCGACCCGCGCGACCACGGCCGCATCGACCCCGGCGTCGATGCCGGCACCGGCGACGATCTTGTGGAACAGGTCGGCGCTGATGCCGCCCGAGCACGAGAAGGTGAACAACAGCCCGCCCGGCGCCAGCAGCATCAGCGCCAGCCGATTGATGTCCTTGTAGGCACGCGCCGCGCGTTCGGCATGGGCAGCCGTGGGTGCGAACTTGGGCGGGTCGAGCACGATCGCGTCGAAGCGCTGGCTCGCCTGCAGTTGCTCTCGAAGCACGGCGTTGACATCGGCGTCGCGGCATTCGCTGCGCGCGATGTCGAAGCCGTTCAGCTGCACATGCTGCTGCACGCGCAGCAAGGCCGGAGCCGACGAATCGACGCTCAGCACCTGCTCCGCACCGCCGGCCAGCGCCGCCACCGTGAAGCCGCCGGTGTAGCAGTAGGCGTTGAGGACGCGGCGGGCGCCGCTTTGCCGCACCCACTGCGCAAACAGCGCGCGGTTGTCTCGTTGGTCGAGGTAGTAGCCGGTCTTGTGACCCTGCGCCACGTCCAGCGTCAGCTGCCAGCCGTGCTCTTCGATGGTGACGGTGGTGGGGACGATGGTCGAGGCGGTGGTGCCGGTGTCGGTCAGGCCGTCGACCGGTCCGCGCAGCCAGCCGACAGCGGGATCCAGCCCTTCGAGCTTGCGCGATGCCGCATCGCTGCGTTCGTATAACCGCGTGCAGCCGCTCGCGGCCAGCGACGCGTCGGCGATCACGTCCTTGAAGCGCTCGACCCCGGCCGAGCCGAATTGCGCACACAGGGTCTGGTCGTAGCGGTCGACGATCAACCCCGGCAGGCCATCGGCCTCCGCATGCACCAGCCGCATCGCGTTGCTGGCGATCGGCAGCCGGCTGCGCAACGCGATGGCCGCGTCGATGCGGCGCCTGAAGAAAGCCGCGTCGATGCGTTCGGCTTCGTCGAAGCTCCACACCCGCACCGCAATCTGCGACGCGCCGCTGTAGGCGCCCCACCCCAGGAAGCGCCCGGCCGCATCTTCGACCCGCACGGTTTCGCCCGCGTCGGCTCGGCCGCGGTCGACGCTGCCCTGGAACACCCAGGGGTGGCGTTTGAGCAGCGAGCGTTCGCGACCCTGACGCAGGCGGATCGATTTCATGGAGCGCAAGACACCCGCGTCAGCCGCCACGCCACCATCACGGCGCCGGTGTCATCTGCTCGCGCCAGCGCATCGCGTGCCCGATGCGGGTGCGGGTCGACGGGTGGTCGAAGAAGATCGCTTCTTCCCACGGGCCCGGGTCGGGCTTGCGGTACTCGGTCAGCTTCAGCAGCACCTCGGCCATGCCCAGCGGTTCGCGTGCCAGGTTCATCCCGTACAGGTCGGCTTCGGTTTCCTGGCTGCGGATGATGGTGTTGACAAACGGCGTGGCCAGCAGCAGCCATGCGGTCAGCACCGCCGACAGCAACGGCAGCGACGCGACATCGGCCACGCCGCGGATGCCCCAGCGCGCACCGCGCCAGGCCAGCAGGCGCCGCATCGCCCACTGCGCAAAGACAAAACCCGCCAGCACGACGGCGCCGAACATCAACAGCATCTTCGGGATGTGGTTCATCGCGTAGTGGCCGATCTCGTGCCCCATCACAGCGCGGATCTCGGGCAGCGTGCTGCGACGCTGCAGGTTGTCGTTCATGCGCACCGAGGCCGTGCCGTAGAGCCCGCTGACGTTGGCACTGACCCGTGTGGTCTGGCGCGACGCATCGAACACCAGCACGTCGTGGGTTGGCACGCCATTGGCAATCGCCATCGCCAGCACCGCGTCCTTGACGGGGCCCGGCTCGACCGGCTTGTAGGTGTTGAAGAGCGGCTGGATCCACACCGGCGCCACCACCACCATCAACGTCAGCAGCAGCATCGTCACCGCGGTGCCCCACAGCCACCAGCGCTCGCCGACGCGGCGCAGCACAGCGTACAGCAGCGCCACGAACAAGGCGCCGCCGACCGCCCCGACCGCCAGCCCCATCAACTGCTCGCCGATCCAGGCGCCCATGCCTTGCGTGGCCAAACCGTAGGCATGTTCGCGAAAGAACTCCTGCCACAGCGTCAGCGGAAAGACGAGCAGCGTGCTGACCACGACGAAGCCCGCGCCGAAGAGCATGTCGCGCAGCCAAGGCCGGCGCAACCAGCGCGAGATCGCATCGCGTGCGCGCGCCGCTGCACTGCTGGCCACCAACAACGCAGCCACCGCGATGCTCGCCAGCGCATTCCACAGCAGCAGCCAGTGCTGCCCTTCGGCATAGGCATCGGCGCGCGCCACCGCCTGTGGGCTCAAGCGGTCCAGATAGGCCTGCGTGGCGGCTTCGGCCTCGTGCGGCAAGGCCGCTCGCCAGGCGTCATTGACCGGGCGAATCGGCACGGCGGGCGTCGTCGTTGTCAGCGTCGTTTGTGTTGGCGTTGGCGTTGGCGTTAGCTTGGACCCAGATGTCGATGTCGATGCCGATGCCGATGCGGACGCAGGCTCGCTCGCGCCGGTCTGAGCCACAACGGCAGGCGCCGCGCAGACAGCGGCCAAAAACGCCACCGTGCAGAGCCAACTGCGCGGTCGAACGACAGTCCAGGGCATGTCAGTCCTTGCGTTTGGCTCTGGGGTGGGCCGCATCGTAGGCACGCGCCAGATGCTGGAAATCGAGCTTGGTGTAGATCTGCGTGCTGCCGATGCTGGCGTGCCCCAGCAACTCCTGCACCGCGCGCAGATCGCCGCTGGATTGCAGCAAGTGACTCGCGAAACTGTGTCGCAGCATGTGCGGGTGCACGCGCATCGGCAGCCCCACCGCCTGGGCCTGCGCCTGCAGCCGGTTGCGCAACTGGTTGGGCGTCAGACGCGTGCCAAGCCGGCTGACGAACAACGCGGCTTCGTCGGCCTGGGCCAGCGAGCCGCGCAGCGCCAGCCAGGCCTGCAGGGCCTGCACCGCCGGTGCGCCCATCGGCACACTGCGGTGTTTGCTGCCCTTGCCCACCACATGCGCGGTGGGTGCGGCCGGGTCCGACAGGTCGACGAAGCCTTGGCGGGGTGCGGGGCTGCCGGCGACTTTGACGCCGAGCGCGGCTGCTCGGTCGAGCCCGATCAGCTCGCCCACCCGCAAGCCGCAGCCATACAACAGCTCAGCGATGGCATGGTCGCGCGCGGCCAGTGCGACGGCTTCGTCGCTGCGGCGCGGCGTTGCCGATGCGACGCCGGTGCGAGGTGACGGCTGGCCCACCTGGTGTGCCGCCAGTGCCACCGCCTGCGGCACCGACAGCGCCTTGGGCAACAGCTTCGGCGCCCGCGGCGGCCGGATGCCATCGACCGGGTTGGTGGCCACCGTGCCGTTGCGACCCCACCAGCGGTAGAGCCCACGCCAGGCCGCCAGGGCAATCGCGATGCTGCGCGGCGCCAGCCCGCGCCCCCGCAACTGCGCCACCCAGCCGCGCACATGGTGCGGCTGTGCAGCCGTCAGCGGCACACCGTCGTTGGCAGCCGAAACCTGCAGCCGCAACAGCGCTTCGCCATACATCGCCAGCGTGCGCGGCGCCAGCCGGCGCTCGACCCGCAGGTGCTCCAGAAAGGCTTGCAAGCCAGGGTCGGGCGTGACCGCCAACGGCACCCTCGCCCCAGACATCAGTCAGCGACTTTTAGCCTGGACAGCGCGGCGGACGAGACTTCGCCGATGCGCATCAGGAACTCGGTGCCCATCTCGGCGCCATAGCGCGTGGGGTCGGGAGAGCCCAGCACCAGCATCCCGAAGACCGCGTCGCCATGGCGCAGCGGCACCATCGCCATCGACGCCACGGCGCTGCCGTCGTCGAGCCAGCCACCCGCTTCGAAGCCGGCGTTGACGCCGCAGTACGGTTGGCTCAGGCTGGTGGCGAAGCTGCGCACATCGGCGCTGGCGGGTTCGGCAAAGGCGCGGCCTTCATGGCTGCCCCGGCCTTCGTCCAGGTCCCACAGGCGCATGGCAGCCTGTGGGATCAGGAACTCGTGCCGCAGCGACGCCAGCATGCGCGCTGGCAAGTCGGCGGCATCGGTTGTCAACAGGATGGTGCGGGTGTAGCGGTGCAGGCGGTCGGCGATGGCCACGTTCTCCTGCCCGTTGCGAATCATCTCGACGATCTTCTGCTCGAGCCCCTTGATGCGCTCGCGCAGCATTTCCATCTGCCGCTCTTGCAGCGACACCGCGCGCTGGCCATGCGGGCTCGTCAACTGCACCGACGACAGCAGTTCGGCATGGCGCTCGAAGAAGCCCGGCGTGTTGGCCAGGAACTGGGCGATGTCGGCTTCGGTGATGCCCTGCGGCGGATCACTGGGTGGGTTGGCATTCACAGGTCGATCTCTCCTTCAAAAACACGGACCGCCGGACCGGTCATCATGACGCTGGCCATGTTCGCATCACCACCCGGCCATTCAATTGACAAGTCGCCACCGCGGGTCTGCACCTGCACGCGGCTGTCGAGCCACCCGAGGCGGATGCCCGCCACCACCGCTGCGCAGGCGCCGGTGCCACAAGCCAGCGTCTCGCCGGCGCCGCGTTCGTGAACGCGCAGCCGCACAGCGCTGCGTGTGAGCACCTGCATGAAGCCCACATTGACGCGGTTTGGAAAGTGCGGGTCGCATTCGACCCGCGGGCCGAGCGTGGACACCGGCGCGGTGGCCACATCGTCGACCCGCGTGACGGCGTGGGGGTTGCCCATCGACAGCAGCGCGAACTCGGCGCTGTCGGTGCGGTTCGCGGTGCCGCTGTCAACATCGCTGCCGCTGCGGGGGTCTTCACCCAAGCGCCACAACTCGAAGTCTCCGACGCGGCGCGGCAGCAAGGTGCCGGGCTCGAACGGCACGCGGTCCAGGTCGAACAGCGGCCGGTTCATGTCGACCGTGACCTGCCCATCGTCATCGAGCCGCAACTCCAATACGTTGTTGACGGTCTGCACCCGCACCGTGCGCTGGGTGGTGAACCCGCGGTCATGCACATAGCGCACGAGACAGCGCGCACCGTTGCCGCAGTGCTCGACCTCTGCACCGCTGCTGTTGTAGATGCGGTAGTTGAAGTCGATGCCGGGTGCGGTGGCCGGCTCCACCAGCAGCACCTGGTCGGCGCCGATGCCCAAGCGCCGATCGGCAAGGTGCCGGACCTGCGCCGCATCGAGAGCAAGCGGCGCACGCACCGCATCGAGCACGACAAAGTCGTTGCCCGCGCCCTGCATCTTGGTGAATCGCAACCGCATGGGCGGTGATTATCGGCTGGCCTCGTTTCAGCGGACATACACCGGCGGCGCCCCGGGGGGCCGGGTCTTGAAGCGCCGGTGCACCCACAGGTACTGCGCCGGCAGCTCGCGGATCTGCGCTTCGATCCAGCCATTCATGCGCGCCGCATCGGCCACCGGGTCGTCGGTGGGCCAGTCGTCCCATGCGGGCATGAAGCGCACGCGCCAACCCTGTCCGCCCGGCAGGATCTCGGTCAGCACCGGTTGCACCACCATGTTCAGCGACCTGGCCAGCTTGCTGGGCGCCAGCAAGGTGGCTGCGGGCTCGCCGAAGAACGGCACGAAGGCCGCGTCGCGCAGGCCGAAGTCCATGTCCGACGGGTTGAAGAAAGCCGCACCGCGCTTGATGGCGCGCACCATCCCGAGCGCGCTCTGCTGGCGCGTGAACATCTGCACCAGCCCGAAGCGCTGGCGCCCGCGCCGCAAGGCACGGTCGACCACGGGGTTGCTTTGCGGGGTGTAGATGTTGCAGCCCGGATGGCTCTGGAACAGCTGCGCTGCGGTGCCCGCCACGTCCACCGCCAAGAAGTGGGGCACCAGCCACATCACCGGCCGCGCGCTGCGTTCGGCCAGATGCACATCGCCTTCGACCTGGATCAAACGCAGCAGCCGCTCTTTGCTGGCATACCAGAGCATCGAGCGCTCCAGCAGGCTGCGGCCCAGCCACTTGAAATGTTGACGCGCCAGGGTTTCGCGTTGCTGCGGGGTCAGCTCGGGCAGGCAGATCTGAAGGTTGCGCAGCGCCACCCGGCGCCGCGAGCGACCGAAGCGGTACAGCAGCCGCCCGAGGCCGCGCCCGATCGCCGCCTGCGCGCCCAACGGCAGCAAGTGCAACAGCCACGCCATGCCCAGGCCCAAATGCGCCGACAGCGCCGACATCATGGGGGCCCCTCCTCGCGCGCAGCCTTCATGCGCCCGGAGCCTCCACCGTCTCGTCCGCGGACGGGGCCGGGGCCGCATCCCCCGGCCGCGGCTGCTTGTAGCGGTTGTAGCCCCACAGGTACTGCTCGGGCTTCTGCAGGATCACCTGCTCCATTGCACGGTTGATGGCCAGCGCGGCCGCGGCTCCTCCGGCAGCCTTGTCGGGAAGCGGCTGCGACAGCGGCTGCGCCCGCACCACATAGCCGGCTCCCAGTGGCAGTCGCTCGGTCCAGAGCACAGCAACCGCAGCGCCGGTCTGCTGCACCAGCCGCGCCGCCAACGTCATCGTATAGGCCGGCTGGCCGAAGAACGGCACCCACACGCCCATGCCGTCGGGCGGCACCTGGTCGGGCAACAGGCCGACGGTTTCGCCGCGCCTCAATGCCCGCAGCAGCAGCCGCACGCCGGCCAGTGTGGCCGGCGCGGTGGCCAGTGCCGCACGGCCGCGGGCGGTTGCTTCGAGCTCGCGCAGCCAGGCTTGGCGCGCCGGGCGGTACAGCACCGTGATCGGCTGCAGGTGGCCAAAACGTTCGGCATAGGCTTGCGCCGACACCTCGAAGCTGCCCATGTGCGGGGTCAGCAGCACCAGGCCGCGGCCCTCGGCCAACAGCTGCTGCAGCCACTCGGCGCCCTCCCAGCGCACCGGGTCGGCGATCGGCAGGGTGCGGGGACGCAGCCACAGGCGCGGCAATTCGAAGATCAGCCGCCCGGCCTCGGCCACCGACGCGCGGCGCTGAACTTCGCTGATCCCGGCCAGGGCGGCGTGGTGGCACAGCCGGCGCCGGTAGTGCGACGAGCCGGCATAGGCCACGCGGCCCATCGCACCGCCGAAGGCGTGCAAAAAGCGCAGTGAACGTGCGGACAGCCAGCGAACGAGGATGAGCATGCTTCGTATACTTCGGAGGTCGCCGAGTTAAAGAACAACTTGCGGGGCGACAAGCGAGCGCGAAGCATAGCCAACGGTTTTGCATCCGCCGCCGGGCTGGTGGGGCGCAGACAACGGTCTGTGCGCCAACGGCAAACCCGCTAAAGCGTTCGCCGCGAGACCCCCAGGGGCCAAGCACCAGGCGACGCAAGCCGTGCAACCCAAAGGAGTCAACTACCGTGGCGAACGAATTTCTCTTCACATCCGAATCCGTCTCCGAAGGTCACCCCGACAAGGTGTCCGACCAGATCTCCGACGCGATCCTGGACGCGATCTTCAAGCAAGACCCGCTGTCCCGCGTGGCCGCCGAAACGCTGTGCAACACCGGCCTGGTGGTGCTGGCCGGTGAGATCACCACCAACGCGGTGGTCGACTACATCCAGGTCGCGCGCGACACCATCAAGCGCATCGGCTACGACAACACCGAATACGGCATCGACTACAAAGGCTGCGCGGTGATGGTCTGCTACGACAAGCAGAGCAACGACATCGCCCAGGGCGTGGACCATGCGTCCGACGACCACCTGAACACCGGAGCCGGTGATCAGGGCCTGATGTTCGGCTATGCGTGCGACGAAACGCCAGAGCTGATGCCGGCGCCGATCTACTACGCCCACCGCCTGGTCGAACGCCAGGCGCAACTGCGCAAGGACGGCCGCCTGCCCTACCTTCGGCCCGACGCCAAGAGCCAGGTCACGATGCGCTATGTCGACGGCAAGCCGCACTCGGTCGACACCGTGGTGTTGTCGAGCCAGCATGCGCCGGAGTGGAGCCTCGGCAACAAGATGAAGCCCGAGTTCACCGAGGCCATCATCGAAGAGATCATCAAGCCGGTGATGCCCAAGGAGTGGCTGAAGAACACCAAGTACCTGGTCAACCCCACCGGCCGTTTCGTGATTGGTGGCCCGCAGGGCGACTGCGGTCTGACCGGGCGCAAGATCATCGTCGACACCTATGGCGGCGCCTGCCCGCACGGCGGTGGTGCCTTCAGTGGCAAGGACCCGTCCAAGGTCGACCGCAGCGCGGCCTATGCGGCCCGTTATGTGGCCAAGAACATCGTGGCTGCCGGCATCGCGCGGCAATGCCAGATCCAGGTCGCGTATGCGATCGGTGTCGCCGAGCCGATGAACATCACGGTCTACACCGAAGGCACCGGCAAGATCAGCGACGAGAAGATCGAAGCCCTGGTGCGCGAGCATTTCGACCTGCGGCCCAAAGGCATCATCCAGATGCTTGACCTGCTGCGACCGATCTACGAGAAGACCGCGGCCTATGGTCACTTCGGGCGCGAAGAGCCCGAATTTTCATGGGAGCGGACTGACAAGGCTGCGGCGTTGAAGGCTGCTGCCGGGCTGTAGATCGGACTCCGGCGGCGGCGCATCGGCGCAGGCGCCGCCGCTGGCGTCACGGACTTGCGAACCCCGCCTCGCGCTGAGCGAGCAGGGCCGCTATTGCCACCAGGTCAGTGTGAATGTCGTAGGCGTGGAGCGCCACATAGCCGCGTGCGCCACGCCCGATCACGAGTTCGCGGCGGTTGTTCGCGACCTTGCGCCCGATCAGCGGATGACGGGTCAGAACTTCCAGGGCGTCGATGATTTCGGCAAGCCGGTCTTCTACTCCGGTGACGTCGTGCACCAGCAGATGTTCTGCGATTCGCGCCAGATCCTCCGCCGGACGGCCGGCGAATGCCAACCGGGTCAAGCTCAGCCCGCGCGGCGAATGGCCGACTTCAGGCGGGTGAGGGTGTCAGCTGGCAGGGTGCGCGGTTTTGGCGCGGTCGCATCGGCTTTGCGAGCGAGCCTTGTTGCGTGCTTGCGAAGGTCGGCAAGCGTCAGGTATTCGCCCGTGTTCTGCATGTGCTGCAGGCGTCGCGCGGCTTCGGCTTCGAAGTCCTGGCGCCGCTCTAGGCGGTCGGTGGCTTCGGCAATCGCTTCGAGCATGAAGGCATGCACCGTCGAGCCCCGTGCAGCAGCCATCGACTCGACCCGCACTCTCAATGATTCGGGAACGCGGACCGTCGTGGTGGTGCTCATTTCGACCCTCGTTCGTGTCACTCGAAGCGAATGGAGTCCTGGCGCTGCGCATGCTCGGTTCAGACCGCCTGCCCGAGCGTGTCGGGTGACGGCTCCTCGGCAGTTGCGACATGCAAGAAAGAAAGCGCCAGGTGGGTCACTGACCCACCTGGCGCTTGCCTGATCTATCGCTTCGTCGTGCTCAGGGAATCGGGTTCGATCCCGGTGCCGGCGACAACGGCACACCGCCGGGCCCGGCTTCGAAGGTCAGTGGCGACAGCGATGCCTGCTGTCCAGCGCCGGGCTGACCCCAGTCGCAGACGCCACTCGAGAATACCGCCTGCAGGCGCACCTGCTGCGTGGCCGTGAAAGTGACGCCTTTGTAGCCATTGACATCCAGCGGCTTCAGCCGGCACTTGAGGATGTTCTCGACCAACGGACCACCGGCCACCTGGTGCGGCGACTCGTGCTTCGCAAGCCGCGGATCGGCATCGCAAACCGCGAAGTCGTAGACCGGGTTCGCGAAGTTGGTGTCACCCGTCAGATAGCACAGGTCGCGGGCCGATGCCGGCTTGGCAGCAAGCACCTGGGCTTGCGTGCGCACGGCGTTCAGTGCCGGCTTCGGTGCGCTGACTGCCAGCGCATCCATCCACGCGCCCATCGTCACCAGCGACTGCACCGTCACCGCCTGCAGCTGCGCGGCAGTGGCCGGCAACAGCCCGGTGCCATAGCGCCACATCACCTGGTTGCTCGAATTGCCGCCGTTGGCTGCGGCAATGCGGGCCCGCTCCGAGAAGCTGCGCCAGATATGGTGGATGCCCTGGTCGTCCCAGCCGCGTGAATCGATGATCGGCAGCTTGCCGAGCCGGTCGCCACTGGACACGATGCCCGCGCGGTAGGCGATTTGCAGTGCCCCTGCATCGGCCACGCTGCGTGCCGCGCGTCGGTTGGAGTCGGTGTCGGTGCCGCCGATGCCCTCGTTCAGTGTCACGAACTCATCGGGCGTGATGGCGCCGGTCTGCAGCGCCTTCAAGCCGTACTGCACACCCGTGTTGTCGGTGGTCTGCAGTGCGCGCTGGCCCTGCGGTGCCAGCTCGTTGGTGGTGCTGCCCCAGACCATCTTGGCCAGATCGGGGTCCCCGCAGCGGGTGCCGGTGGGGTTGGTGACCGGGTCGTAGACCAGGGCCGCCGGCAGCAGGCAGTTGTTGCGCGGCGTGGTCTCAGTCGTCAACGCGCCGGTGATGTCGTTGGACACCAGGGTGCGCACGTAGTTGCCGGGACGGTTGTTGAAGCCGAAGGCGTTGTTCCAGCTGTGGCAGCCGCGTTGGTCGAGGTGACCGTTGATGGCACCCTTCTTGGCATTGATCTGCTCCTGCGTCAGCCCCACCATTGCCGCGGCCCATTCGGGTGAGGCATAAAAATTGACCAGCAGCACGCAATCGCTGACCTCGATGCCGGTGGTGATGCTGTCGACATAGTCGCAAGACGGCTGGATGCCGTCGAGCAAGCCGGGGTAGATGCTGGCCGCGGTGTTCTGCCCGATCGAGCCCCCGCTGCAACCGCTACCGAGCGTGGCGCGGATGTGGCCATAGGTCTTGCGGACATGCTCCTTCATCATCAGGATCGTCTCGGCATTGATGACGCGGTTGCTGTTGCTGCTGGAGTCGCTCAAGCTGTTGTCGGCCACCATATAGCCGCGCGACAGGGCCTTGTCGTCGGCCCAGTTCTGGCTGCTGCGCATCTGCAGCCGCGGCTGGCCGGTGCTGGCGCCGAAGTTGTAGACCACCTTGCCGTTCCAGCCTGCCTGCGGGTTGTAGATGCTCCACGGCTGCGCCGGGTCATAAAGCACCGCCATGTCGTAGATGCCGCGGTTGATGGTGCCCCGTTCCACGCGCACGACATACGGCACGGTCTGGCCGGTGTCGGTGGTGGTGGTGGCCAGGTCGGCGTAGGTGGTGCCGGGCAGGTAGGGCTTGAAGCAGTTGTTGGGGTTGGCCACAGCCGGCGGGCTGGGGTCGGGGATCGCGGTCGAGCAGCCCGCCACGGTGGTGCGGTAGAAGAGCTTGAATTCGGTGGCGATGGTGCATTGCGCATCGATCGCGGTGGTGCTCAATCCGCTGGCGGTGGTTGCCGGTGTGTTGCCGGCCTGCGGCGTTGGCGCGGGCGTCGCACAGACGTAGGGCTGCGGCTGTTCACTGATCAACACCGGTCCGCCTTGCGGATGGTTGGTGATGACGATCTGCGAGCCGCCGCCGGGCACGCGCACGCTGAGCACGTTGGCGCCGGTGTTCAGACCCTTGACGAGCCCCATGAAGCGGCCGTCGGCGCGCTGCGCGATGGTGCCCTGCGGCAGCGCCATGCCATTGAGTGCGTACTTGGCGGCGGTGGTCTTGGCGGTGACGGGCCAGACGATTTCGACCAGAGCGCTGCCGCCACTGACCTGGTCGGCACGACCCGACAGCACGGTGATCGACGGCGGGTCGATGGCGAAGGCAGAAGACGAAGCGGCCAGCGCGCCGATGGCGAGGCCAGCAGCGAACATGCCGCGAATGCGATGCGAGATGAGGGTCATGGGTTACTCCTGAATGGCGGCTGATCAGCAGGCTGCGGTGTCGGCTGTCGACTGGCGGCGCCGCAGTCCGGCGGGTGCCAGCATGGTCAGTGCCAGCAGGCCGGCGGCCAGCAAGGCGGCGGCCGCGGGCTCGGGCACCACGGTCACGCTGACATCGTCCAGCAGCCAGAAGGACTGCGGATTGACGAAGTTGAATCGCAGCGTCGACGATGCAGTGGTGGCGACCACGGTGGTGCTGAAGCGCGTGTAGTCGAATGCGGCGACGTTGTTGAACGGCTGCGCCGGTGTGCTGTTGCCCCAGTTCCACGAGAAGCTGTTGGGCTGTGCGCTGTCGTCCAGCCGCAACCAGAAGCTCACCACGTAGGCCAGTCCCGGCGTTGTGTTGACGGTCTGCAGTAGCGACCCGCTGGGGTCGGGCCCGGCAAATGCCGCCCAACTGCCGGTATGACCGATGTCGATTGCCACGCCGATGAAGGCGGCATCGCCGGCCGTGGACCAACTGCCGAGCGTGCCGGACTCGAAGCCGCCGTTGACGATCAGGTTCTGGGCCTGGACCGTGGCCGGCAATGCCAGCCACAAGCCTGAAGCGACCAGCGCACTCGCGCAGGCCGAAAGGGTCATTCTCATCGCATCTCCTTCGGTGGCGCCCTGCGGGTGCGGGCATTCTCGTGCTCCCCGTCGTCGCGCATCAGAGCACGAACGACTGGGGCAACCATCCGGGAATGCCCGCTGGACATCGGCTGCAGAAGGCTTTGCCGCACATCTGGTCAGGCAGGGTCGTGGCGGCTTCGGCGGCTGGTTGCCGCGGGTGTGCCGATTGCCGGCAGTCGCGGTCGTGGCCGCAACCGCGGCGCCAACTGCGACGCGCTCAAAACTTATGGACCTGATCGATCTCGTGCAATGGCCGGCGATGGTGATAACTATCGCCGCCGCCTGGTTCACCGCTGCCCAGACCAAGCACCAGCGCAAGCTCGGCTTCTGGTTGTTCCTGCTCAGCAACGCGATGTGGATCGTCTGGGGCTGGAGCACCGCGGCCTGGGCGCTGGTGGTGCTGCAGGTGGGGCTGGCGACGATGAACATCCGCGGGTCGTTGAAGAACGACGACGAAGGCGAGGCGGGGGACGAAAACGCGGCTGCGGCCGGCAGCAACGAGGCGCGCGCGTAGCTCGGCAGTCGGTCTGGCCGGCGCGACGGCATGATCCGGGGCATGAGATCCGCAATCCCCGCCGTGCCTGCGATTGCCATCACTTACCCCGAGCCCTTGCGGCCTGGCGCGCGGATCGCCGTCACCGCTCCCAGCTCCGGCGTGCCAGCCCGCCTGCAGGCGCGGCTGGACCTGAACCTGGCGCATCTGCGGGCGCAGGGGTTCGTCGTCGACGAAGGCGTCTGCCTGCGCGACCAACAACGCGGAGCCAGCGCTGCGGCCGCTGCGCGTGCGGCCGAGTTGATGCGCCTGCTGCTGCGCGACGACATCGACGCGGTGTTTCCGCCGTGGGGCGGCGAGCTGGCGATCGAGTTGCTGGACCGGCTCGACTGGCCCGCGCTGGCGCGTGCGCGGCCGAAGTGGTTGATCGGGTTCTCGGACACCAGCACGTTGATGCTGCCGATCACGTTGCGGCTGGGCTGGGCGACCGCGCACGGGCCGTGTCTGATGGATTTGGCGCCGACCCAGGGCGACCCGCTGACCACCGGCGCGCTGCAGGCGCTGGCGACGCCGGACGGCGCCTCGGTGGTGCAGCGGCAATCGGCACGGTGGCAATCGGTATGGGGCGACTTCGAACGCGAGCCCGAGGTGGCGTTTGCGCTCACCGAGCCTACCGCATGGCGCTGCCTGAACCGGCCACCGGACGCGCAGGTGTCGATGACGGGTCACTTGATCGGTGGTTGTCTGGACACGCTGGTGTTCCTGGCCGGCACGCCGCATGGCGAAGTGCCGGGCTTCGTGCGGCAGAACGCCGACACCACTGGCACGCTGCTGTTCCTTGAGAACTCGGATCAGACCGCAGCGGGCGTGGCGCGGGTGCTGCAGCGGTTGCGCTGGGCCGGCTGGTTCAATGGCCTGGCCGGCGTGCTCATCGGCCGTTCCAACGGACCGGTTGCAACCGGCTCGGAAGCCCTGCAAGACGAAGATGCCCTCGCCGATGCACTCTCGCAAATGCCCTGCCCGGTGTTGTTCGACGTCGACATCGGCCACCGGCCGCCGCAGCTGATGTTGATGCAAGGTGCGGTGGCCACGGTGCAGTGGTCGGCTGCCAGCGGTGGCCAGTTGACGCAACGACGGATCTGATGCGCACGGCATGACAGCACTGACTCTCGGCGACCTGCGCAAACATGTGATCGCGCGCAGCCTGTTCTTGCCCACGACCTTGCCGAAGGCGATAGAGAAGCTCGGCTTCGTGCAGGCCGACCCGATCCGTGCGCCGGCGCGGGCGCAAGACCTGACGCTTCGCCACCGGGTGCGCGACTACCGCGCCGGAGACCTTGAACGGCGCTATGCGTGGCTGCCGATCGAGGAAGATTTCTTCATCAACTACGGCTACCTGCCGCGCGCCACACAGCAATTGATGCACCCGCGCACGGCGCGGCTCGCGTGGACGCCCGAACGCTGGGCCCAGGCCCAATCGGTGCTCGAGTTCGTGCGGCTGCACGGCGTTGTCCACCCGCGCCAGGTCGACGCACATTTCGCCCATGGCAAGGCCAGCAACTGGTTCGGCGGCAGCAGCAATGCCAGCACGCAATTGCTGGACGGCATGCACTACCGCGGCTTGCTGCGCGTGCTGCGGCGCGAGGGGGGCACGCGGCTCTATGCGGTGCGCCCGGTGCACGAGCCGGCGATCGACGCGGATGCTGCCTACGACGCGCTGGTCGATGTGCTTGTGAATCTGTATGCGCCGCTGCCCAGGCGGTCGTTGGCAGAAGGCGTGTTGCGGTTGCGCGTGGCGGTTCCGCAGTGGAGCGAGCGGCGTCAGGCCGCGCTCAAACGGGCCCTGGCGCGCCTGCCGCATGCCGTGGTCGACGGCACGCCCTGGTTTTGGCCAGCCGCCGAACAACCGATGTCGAAGCGCTATGTGCCGGACGACCGTGTGCGCCTGCTGGCACCGTTCGACCCCATCGTCTGGGACCGTCGCCGCTTCGAGTTGTTGTGGGGCTGGGCCTATCGCTTCGAAGCCTATGTGCCGGCGCCGAAGCGGGTGCGCGGCTACTACGCGCTGCCGCTGTTGTGGGGCGAGCAGGTGATTGGCTGGGGCAACCTGAGCGTGGTCGACGGCCAACTGCTGCCCGAGTTGGGCTATGTCAACGGCAAGGCGCCGCGGTCTGCGGCCTACCGGGCGGCGCTCGACGACGAGTTGCAGCGGTTGTGCGATTTTCTGGGCCTGGCCTCTCGCGCCGACAGGCTGCGCAAGCTCAGCCCAGCCAGCCCCACCAGCCACAACGCCCAGGTCGTCGGCTCGGGCACCGGGTTGGCCAGGTAGTCGGTGCCCGATGCCGCACTGAGGCTGAATTGGGTGACCGCCTGGTGGTTGCCGTCGAACAATGACAAACCGCTCAACCTGCCGGTGCTGAGGAAGTCGGTGTCGGCGGTGCCGTAGGCCCAAGACAGCAGGCCGACCTTCACATCCCAGGCCTGGCCCCAGGTGATCGGAAATTCGATCGACAGGAAGGAGCTGCCACCGCTGAGGCTGCCGGCAATGGTGACCCAGCCGGCCGGCGGCGGCCCGTTCGAAATGCGGCCGATGCCGCCCCGACGCACGCTGGCGTTCATCACCTGAACCGTCGGGCCATTCTGGTGCTGAACATCCAGCACCAGGTAGTTTTCACCGAAGTAAAAGGGCTCGGGCGCACCCAGCGATTGCATCGTGCCATCGACAGCGAACTGGTAGCGCACGAAGCCTGCGCTCAGGTTGACCACCAGCGGGCTGGTGACCGTCAGCGAGTCCTGAAACGACGCCGCCGCGATCGACTGGAACATCGCCACCGAACCGCCAGGCCGCCCTGCCCCGATGTAGGCATGCACGTTGGCGCCGAGGCCGGTGTACGCGGCGATCGACTGCGCGGTGCCGTCGAAGCTGCCATCGGTCGGTTGCGGACCCAGCGACACCGGCGGCAGGCTGTAACTGAGCCCGAGCGGCCCGGTCGCTGCGGTGGTCTTGTTGAGCGCGCCGCTGTAGCCGCAGGGGCCGATGCCTTGCACCGGCAGCGGAAGGCCGCTGAAGGTGAAGAAACTGAGCACGGGGCTCGGCGCGAAGTCGCACCCACCCGGCACCGACGTGTTCCCTGCCCCGCCGACCACGCCGGCATACGCATCCAGCGATGCAGCCGCAAACGCGGGCACCAGGGGGCACAACCCCGCCGACGCAATGCCGATCTTCAGAAACCAACGCGAAAGACGGTCTGCACACATGGCGTTCCTCACAAAGTTGCCGCAGTGTGCGGCTGCCGGCATGCGAAAGCCAGACCTCACAGTTCCCACCCCCAAAAGTTGGGGTGAGGCGTCGCTAGGGTCGCAAGTGCGCTCGCAAGGGTCAAATGCAGCAGAACGGGGTCAGCTCAAGCTGCCTGCCAGCAACGGCGCAAACAGCGCCGCGATCCCCAGGAAACTGAAGAACCCCACCACGTCGGTGACGGTCGTCAGGATGATCGACGACGCAGTGGCCGGGTCCTGGCCGAAGCGGCGCAACAGCACCGGCACCAGCGCACCGGCCAGACCCGCGGCGAACATCGAGATCACCATCGCCAGAACGATCACGCCCACCAGCGGCAGCGAGCGGCTCCAGACATAGACGCCGAGCGCGGTCGTCGCGGCGACCGCGATGCCGTTGACCAGGCCG
>JBDSMV010000037.1:0-4953 GCA_039915715.1 Rubrivivax sp.
GCCGCAGACCCGTTGATGCGATTGCTCCCTCCGTGCAAGTCATGCGGTGCGTGTCGCCACAGGCTCGCCTCCGGTGGACGAACGCGCTGACAGCGCTGACAGCGGTGACCGGCGCCGAGCGCCGAGCACACCACCCGCTGCCCGTGCCTGGCCGTCGTGGCTCTCGTGGGTCGGCGTGGGCATGTTGGTGGCGCTGGTGGCGGTCGCGGTGGCGCAGGCCCGACAGTTTGCATTGCTGCGCCAGGCCCTGGCGCCGGAAGAAGACCTGGTCGTGGTCGGCGTGCTGCAAACCGAATCCGATTACTTGCAGCTGCGCGAACGATGGCGGGCCGCACCCCAGGCCGCAGCCGCTGCCACGACCGCAGCATCGGCAGACGCATTGCGCCAGTCCTATCAAAGCTGGAAGAACAGGCTCGAGCCGCTGCGCACGGAGAGCGCGCGCGATCCGGCCGGTTCCGCAGGCACCCGTGCAAAGGCGCTGGCCGGCATCGATGCGTTCATCGCCACCGCTGACGCGGTCTTCGTCATCACTGCGCCCACCGGAGTCAAGGACGACGCGGTTGCCGGCTTGCTGCCGGCACTGGAGGCACTGGAGCCGCACCTTCGAAGCCTGTCCGACGATGCCGCCGTGCAGCTGACCCAGCGATCGCAGCAGCGGGTGCAGGCCCTCGGTAGCCAGCGCGTGTTGGGTGTGGCACTGACGGTGTTCCTGTCGGGGCTGACGCTGGCGTTCGCGGCCCTCTCGCTGCACCAGGTGCGCCTGCTGCGTCGGCGCCGCCAGGTCTACGACACCCTGGCCGACGAACTGCGGCAGGCGCGCCGCGATGCGGTCGCCTCCGGTCGGGCCAAAAGCGCTTTTCTGGCCAACATGAGCCATGAAATCCGGACTCCCTTCCAGGGCCTCATGGGCATGCTCTCGCTGCTGCGCGAAACCGGGTTGAACCCGCGGCAGACGGGCTACCTGCACACCGCCACCGAATCCGCCGACCACCTGCTGGCGTTGCTCAACGACATCCTGGATATGTCGCAGCTGGAGAGTGGCCGCATGACGCTGATGCCCGCGCCGCTGGACCTGCGGGCACTGCTGCGCGAAGTCGAGTCCCTGCTGCGCCCCCGCGCCAGCGCCAAGCACCTGGCGCTGCACCTGGAGATCGATCCCGCACTTCCCGAGCGGATGCTGGCCGACGCCACCCGCGTCAAGCAGATCCTGTGCAACCTGGTGAGCAATGCGATCAAGTTCTCGGACCGCGGCGCGGTGGTGCTGGACGCCCACCTGGCACCGGAACTGGACGGTGTGCCGATGATCGAGATCAGCATCAGCGACGACGGCATCGGCATGGACGATGCCACCGTGGCGCGACTGTTCAACCGCTTCATGCAAGCTGACACCACGACAGCGCGGCGTCATGGCGGCAGCGGCGTGGGCCTGGAGATCGCCAGGCGGCTGGCACAGTTGATGGACGGAGACATCGGTGTTCGCAGCAAGCCCGGCATCGGCAGCCGCTTCACCTTGCGCCTGCCCGCCCACCCGGTGCCGGCTTCCAACTCGCCCGCTCTGGCCCTCCTCCCGGACCTTCCGGACGCGGCGGCCAACCCGGCCCGGCGCCCGCTGCAGGTGCTGGTGGCCGAAGACCATCCCACCAACCGACAGGTGATGGCAGCCCTGCTGGAATCGATGGGCCACCAGGCGCACTTCGCCGTCAATGGCCATGAAGCGGTGCTCGCCGCGCAGCGCCAGCGTTTCGATCTGCTGCTGATGGACCTGCACATGCCGCTTCTGGACGGCATCGGCGCCACACGCGCCATCCGCGCCCTGCCCGACCCCGCCCTCTCCACGGTGCCGATCGTCGCGCTGACTGCCGATGCGTTCGAGGAAACCCGCGAACGTTGCCTGGTCGCCGGCATGAACGACTTCCTGACCAAACCGATCAGCCTGCAAAGCTTGCGCACCTCGCTGCGGCGGCTATTCGGCAGCGCGCAGGCGGGCCTGCCCGACCCGGCTCCGCATCCGGATCGCACGGCTGGCGGGCCCGGTCCGGCGGCCCGAGTCGAAGCGCCAGCCGACCACCAGCCAAAGCTGGTGGACGGCGCATCGGTGCGAATGCTGCTGCAGGCGATGCCGGCCGAGCGCTACCGCGCTCTGGTGGCGAACTTTCTGGATCAGGGGCCCGACACCGTCATGCATCTGCGCGCGGCAGTGCGCGACGCGCAACCGCTGGAGTTGCGAGTCAATGCCCACGCCGCGCGCGGAGCGGCGCTGAACCTGGGCCTGAGCGCCCTGGCGGCCACTGCCGAAGCCCTGCACGAAGGTGCGTCGCACCTGCCCGCACACGAGATCGCGCGGCTGGTGCAGCGCTACGAAACGCAACTGCCGACCACGCGGCAGGCGGTCAAGGCGCTGGAGCTGTCCGACCCCGAGGACGCTGTCGAACCCCGCCCCTGACCGGGTTTCACGGCTGCCGGCCCTCGGTCAGACGATGATCGGCTCGGGTTCCAGCCGGATGCCGAAGCGGCCGTAGACACTTTCCTGAATCGCGCGCGCCAGCGTCACCACCTCGGCGCCGCTGGCGCCGCCGCGGTTGACCAGCACCAGCGCCTGCTTGTCGTAGACGCCGGCGCGGCCCACCGACTTGCCCTTCCAGCCACAAGCATCGATCAGCCAGCCGGCGGCCAGCTTGACGCTGCCATCGGGCAGCGGGTAGTGAACGATCTCGGGGTCGCGGCCGATGATGTCCCGGCACTGCTCCACCGTCACGACCGGGTTCTTGAAGAAGCTGCCGACATTGCCGATCACGGCCGGGTCGGGCAATTTGGCGCGGCGGATGGCGCAGATCCAGTCGAACACGGTGCGGGCGTCCGGCTCGGTGTTGCCGGTCTCGGCGATGCGCCGCTCCAGGTCCAGATAGCCCAGCACCGGCTGCCAGGGCCGCGGCAGGCGAAAGCGCACGCGGGTGATCACGGCCTTGCCAGCCAGGTCGTGCTTGAAGACGCTGTCTCGGTAGCCGAAGCGGCAGGCAGCGGCATCGAGACTGCCGGTGCGGCCGGTCACCAGGCTGACCGCATCCAGCGACTCGAAGCGGTCTTTCAGCTCGACGCCGTAGGCGCCGATGTTCTGCACCGGCGACGCCCCCACCGAGCCCGGGATCAGCGCCAGGTTCTCGAGCCCCGGCAGGTCGTGCTCGATGGTCCACTGCACCAGGCGATGCCAGGACTCACCAGCCCCGGCTTCGACGATCCAGGCATCGGGCCGGGTCTCCAGCAGGCGGATGCCCATCACCTCGACCTTGAGCACCAACTCCTCGATGTCGCGCGTCAGCACCACGTTGCTGCCGCCGCCCAGCACGAACGTGGGCGCCAGACCGAACTCGGGATGGTCGACGACGCGCCGCACATCGGCGTCGCTGGCAACCTTCACCAGGCGCCTGGCCACGGCCGGCAGGCCGAAGGTGTTGTAGTCGCGCAGGCTGGCACCCGCCTGGATATCGAGTGCGGTCGTCGTGGTCATCGGTTCATTCTGGTGCATATTCATCGCCTCCTCACGCACCCCGCGTCTCGCGCGGCACCCCGCCATGCCCAGCTTTGATGCCGTCATCGAACCCGATCTGGTCGAGATCCGCAATGCTGTCGAACAGGCCAGCAAGGAAATCGCCACCCGCTTCGACTTTAAGGGCAGCAGTGCCGCAGTCGAGTTGACCGAAGCCAGCGCCAAGTCGCGTGAACTGGTGCTGTACGGCGACAGCGATTTTCAACTCGACCAGGTGCGCGACGTGTTGCTGTCGCGGCTGACCAAGCGCAATGTCGACGTGCGCTTCCTCGACCTGTCGGGCAAGCCGCAGAAGCTGGGCGGCGACAAGCTGAAGCTCGCGGTGCCGGTCAAGACCGGGGTCGATGCCGAAGTGGCGAAGAAGATTCAGGGCGCCATCAAGGCGTCGAAGCTGAAGCTGCAGGCGGCCTACCAGGGCGATGCGGTGCGCATCACCGGTGCCAAGCGCGACGACCTGCAGGCCGCGATGGCGCTGCTGAAGGGCGAAATTGCCGACTGGCCGCTCTCGTTCGACAACATGCGGGCCTGATGAACGGCTGTTGCCCGAACTCCGCCACCGCGCGGCGGCGCACTGCCGGCACGGTCGGGGCCCTCGCCGTTGCCCACGCATTCGTTGCCACGATCGCGGTCGCCGTTGCCGCCGGTCCCGCGTCGGCAGCCGGGGTGTTGCTGTCCGGCCGCATGGGCGACCGCGCGCTACTGGTGATCGACGGCGCGCCGCGCACCGTTGCGTTGGGGCAGTCGACAGCCGGCGTGCAACTGCTGCGCTGGTTGGGCGACGACGCCGAGATCGAGCGCGACGGTGTCATCCAGCGCCTGAGCCCGGGTGGTTCGGCCGCGGTCGCCGGCACCCCGGCCGCCCGCACCGGCCCGCGTCAGGCGGTGCTGGCGGTCGGCCCTGGTGGCCACTTCGTCACCACCGGCGCCATCAATGGCCGCCCGGTGCCATTCATGGTCGACACCGGTGCCACGCTGGTGGCGATGGGCCGCGACCAGGCCGATCGTTTGGGCATCGACCTGACGCACACCCGCACCGCCACCACCATGACCGCCAACGGCCCGGTCCGCGTGCACCTGGTGACGTTGAACACGGTGCGGGTCGGCGACATCGAACTCGTCAACGTCGGCGCGGCCATCGTGCCGCAACCGATGCCGATGGTGCTGCTGGGCAACAGCTTCCTGTCGCGCCTGCAGATGCGGCGCGACAACGATTCGATGCTGCTGCAAATGCGCTGACGCCGCGTGAGGCTGCGGCAGGCGAGCCGACCGCATGCTAAAAACCCCGAACCGCCCAAGCCGCAAATGGCGAGAGGAATGCGATGGACCTGAATTTCACCGACGAGGAATTGGCGTTCCGCAAGCAGATCCGGCAGTGGGTGGCCGAAAACCTTCCCGCCGACATCAGCCAC
>JBDSMV010000348.1:0-18757 GCA_039915715.1 Rubrivivax sp.
TGCCGGGCGACAACGTCTCGATCACCGTCAAGCTGATCAACCCGATCGCGATGGAAGAAGGCCTGCGCTTCGCCATCCGTGAAGGTGGCCGCACCGTCGGTGCCGGTGTGGTTGCGAAGATCATTGCTTAAGGAGCGGACCATGGCGACCAAACAGAAGATCCGCATTCGGCTCAAAGCGTTTGACTACAAGCTGATCGACCAGTCGGCGCTCGAGATCGTCGAAACCGCCAAGCGAACCGGTGCGATCGTCAAGGGCCCCGTGCCCCTGCCGACCCGCATGCAGCGCTTCGACATCCTGCGCTCGCCGCACGTCAACAAGACGAGCCGCGACCAGTTGGAGATCCGCACCCACCAGCGTCTGATGGACATCGTTGACCCGACCGACAAGACGGTCGATGCACTGATGAAGCTGGACTTGCCGGCTGGCGTGGACGTCGAGATCAAGCTGCAGTAGGGGCGAGCTAGCGGCGACCAAGAAGCGAAGTGAAGCTTGCGGGTTCCTCTGCAGCGGCTATACTTCGCGGTTACGCTTTCGACGCACGGGTAGACGTAAGCCACTTACGTAACCCGCAGCAGCGACTGCGATCTCCGGCAGGGGGCCGGTGTCCGAGCAAGGATGCAGCCCTCCGTCAGGGACATCACCCCGGCCAATCGATGTCGGGATCGTGAACAAAGGTGCCCTGCCGCAAGGCTGCTGGGCACTGGAGAAAATGCAATGAGCATGAGCGAACAGCTCGGCTTGCTGGGCCGCAAGGTGGGCATGATGCGCATCTTCACGGACGATGGCGACGCCATTCCCGTGACGGTGCTGGACGTGTCCAACAACCGCATCACCCAAGTCAAGACAACGGCCACCGACGGCTACAACGCACTGCAGGTTGGGTTCGGCTCGCGCAAGGCCAGCCGCATCAGCAAGCCCGAAGCCGGGCACCTGGCCAAGGCCGGGGTTGAAGCCGCCCAGATCCTGCGGGAATTCCGCGTCAGTGAAGAAACGCTGGGCCAGTACAAGGCTGGCGCTGTGATCCCTGCCAGTGTGTTTGCCACCGGCCAGCAGGTCGACGTGCAGGGCACCTCGATCGGCAAGGGCTTCGCCGGCACCATCAAGCGTCACAACTTCAAGTCGCAACGCGCGTCGCACGGCAACAGCCGTTCGCACAACGTGCCGGGTTCGATCTCGATGGCGCAGGACCCGGGCCGCGTGTTTCCGGGCAAGAAGATGACCGGGCACATGGGGGACGAGACCGTTACCACCCAGAACCTGGACGTGATCCGCATCGACGAAGCGCGCCAACTGTTGCTGGTGCGTGGCGCGGTGCCGGGCTCGAAAAACGGCCATGTGGTCGTGCGGCCCGCAGTCAAGGCGCGCGTCAAGAAAGACGTGCCTGCAGCCCCGGCCAAGAAGGGAGCCAAGTGATGCAACTGGAACTCCTGAATGCCGAGGGCAAGTCGACCTCGAAGGTCGATGCCCCCGACACCGTTTTCGCGCGCGACTACAACGCGGCGCTGGTGCACCAGATCGTCGTCGCCTTCCAGGCCAACGCGCGCCAGGGCACGCGGGCCCAGATGGACCGCGGCGAGGTCAAGCACAGCACGAAGAAGCCGTTCCGTCAGAAAGGCACCGGTCGCGCACGCGCCGGTATGACGTCTTCGCCGCTGTGGCGTGGCGGTGGTCGGATCTTCCCGAACCGGCCCGACGAGAACTTCTCGCAGAAGGTCAACAAGAAGATGTACCGCGCCGGCATGGCTGCGATCCTGTCGCAGCTGGCCCGTGACGGCCGCCTGGCGGTGGTCGAGTCGCTGACCATCGACGCGCCCAAGACCAAGCTGCTGGCCGACAAGTTCAAGGCCATGGGTCTGCAGTCGGTGATGGTCATTGCCGACCAGATCGACGACAACCTGGCGCTGGCTTCGCGCAACCTGGCCCACGTGCTGGTGGTCGAGCCCCGTTATGCCGATCCGCTGTCACTGGTCTTCTACAAGAAGGTGCTGGTGACCAAGGGCGCGATCGAGCAGTTGAAGGAGATGTACGCATGAGCACGCAGAGCCGCCGTTTTTCGCAAACGAAAGGCGAATTCCCCCTCGGGGGAAGCACGCGCAGCGTGAAGGGGGTCCGATGAGCCGTATGAATCCCATCGCCGTCAAGCACAACGAAGGTCGCTTGTCGCAGGTTCTTGTGGCTCCGATCATCTCGGAGAAAGCCACCCACCTGGGCGAGAAGCGCAACCAGGTTCTGTTCAAGGTGCTGCGCGACGCCACCAAGCCCGAGATCAAGGCCGCGGTCGAGTTGATGTTCAAGGTCGAAGTGGCCCATGTCAGCACGCTGGTGCAAAAGGGCAAGGCCAAGAAATTCGGGCAGCGCATCGGCCGGCGCGACCACGTCAAGAAGGCGTATGTCGCATTGAAGCCGGGCCAGGAGCTCAACTTCTCCGGGGAGGCCAGCTAAATGGCGGTCATCAAGATCAAGCCGACTTCACCGGGCCGCCGTGCGGTGGTGAAGGTCGTGCACAAGCACCTGCACAAGGGCGATCCGGAATGGTCGCTGCTCGAGCCCCAGAAGCAGAACGCCGGCCGCAACAACAACGGCCACATCACGATCCGGCATCGGGGCGGCGGTCACAAGCACCACTACCGCGTGGTCGACTTCGTGCGCAACAAGGACGGCATCCCGGCCAAGGTCGAGCGCATCGAGTACGACCCCAACCGCACGGCTCACATCGCTTTGCTGTGCTATGCCGATGGCGAGCGCCGTTATGTGATCGCGCCGCGCGGCATCGAGGCGGGTTCGACGCTGATCTCGGGGTCCGAGGCGCCGATCAAGGCTGGCAACACGCTGCCGATTCGCAACATCCCGGTCGGCTCGATCATCCATTGCGTCGAGATGATGCCCGGCAAGGGCGCGCAGATCGCACGTTCAGCTGGCACGTCGGTGACGTTGATGGCGCGCGAAGGCATCTACGCCCAGGTTCGCCTGCGCTCGGGTGAGGTTCGCAAGATTCACATCGACTGTCGCGCGACAATCGGCGAAGTCAGCAACGAAGAACACAGCCTGCGCCAATACGGCAAGGCCGGCGCGATCCGCTGGAAGGGCATCCGCCCGACCGTGCGCGGTGTGGCGATGAACCCGGTCGACCACCCGCACGGCGGCGGCGAAGGCCGCACCGGCGAAGGCCAGCCACAGGTTTCGCCGTGGAACACGCTGACCAAGGGCTACCGCACCCGCAGCAACAAGCGCACGCAGACGATGATCGTCTCGCGTCGTAAAAAGTAGGCGCCGGGGGACAAGATGACACGTTCACTCAAGAAAGGTCCGTTTGTGGACCACCACCTGATGGCCAAGGTCGAGAAGGCCGCTGCCATCAAGGACAAGAAGCCGATCAAGACCTGGTCGCGCCGCAGCACCATCCTTCCCGAGTTCATCGGGCTGACGGTGGCCGTGCACAACGGCAAGCAGCACGTTCCGGTGTATGTGACCGACCAGATGGTCGGGCACAAGCTCGGCGAATTCGCACTCACCCGCTTGTTCAAGGGACACCCCGCGGACAAGAAGGCCAAGCGCTAAGGAGCCGATGACATGGAAACCAAGGCAATCGCTCGCGGTGTGCGTCTGTCGGCCGACAAGGGTCGGCTGGTGGCCGACATGATTCGCGGCAAGAAGGTCGACCAGGCCATCAACATCCTGAACTTCACGCAGAAGAAGGCCGCCGGCATCATCAAGAAGGCGCTCGACTCAGCAGTGGCCAACGCCGAGCACAACGACGGCGCCGACATCGACGAGTTGAAGATCACGTCCATCTACGTCGAACAGGGCACGGTGTTGAAGCGCTTCGCTGCGCGCGCCAAGGGCCGCGGCGCTCGCATCAGCAAGGGCACCTGTCACATCTACGTGACGGTCGGCAACTGACCCGTCGGGACGAAAAAGGAAAAGCATGGGACAGAAAATCCACCCGACCGGCTTCCGCCTCGCGGTTACCCGCGCCTGGCAGTCGCGCTGGTTCGCCAACCACCGCGACTTCGCCGGCATGCTGGCGGAAGACCTGAAGGTGCGCGAGTACTTGAAGGCCAAGCTGAAGAGCGCCGCCGTGTCGCGCATCCTGATCGAGCGCCCGGCCAAGAACGCGCGCATCACCATCTACTCGGCCCGCCCGGGTGTGGTGATTGGCAAAAAGGGCGAGGACATCGAGAACCTGAAGGTCGAACTCGCGCGTCGCCTGGGCGTGCCGGTGGCCGTCAACATCGAAGAGATCAGGAAGCCCGAAGTCGACGCGCAATTGATCGCCGACAGCATCACGCAGCAGCTCGAGAAGCGCATCATGTTCCGCCGCGCCATGAAGCGCGCGATGCAGAACGCGATGCGGCTGGGCGCGCAGGGCATCAAAATCATGTCGTCAGGCCGGCTGAACGGCATCGAAATCGCGCGTTGCGAGTGGTACCGCGAAGGCCGCGTGCCGTTGCACACCCTCAAGGCCGACATCGACTACGGCTTTTCTGAAGCCAAGACCACGTACGGTGTGATCGGCGTCAAGGTCTGGGTCTATCGGGGTGACAGACTCGCCAACGGCGAGGCGCCGCAATTGCCGAAGACCGAAGGCGGCGATGACGACCGCCGCAACCGCCGTGGCGGACGACCCGGCGGTCCTGGCGGCCCGGGTGGTCCCGGCGGACCGGGTGGCCGCGGCCGTCCTGGTGCAGAGCGCGTGGTGGCCCCGCGCGGTGAAGTGACCACGCCCGCCGGCAGCGGTGGCACAACGGCCGCTGCACCGGGTACTGGCACCGCCAACGACGGGCCGAAGGGTCCGGCTGTCAAGCGCGTTCGCAAGGCATCGCCGGCAGCGGGCGCGGGCCCGGCGGCCGCAACCGATGGCGAGACCAAGGGAGAATAAGAGATGCTGCAACCCGCACGCAGAAAATTCCGCAAGGAACAGAAGGGCCGCAACACCGGCATCGCCACCCGCGGCGCTGCGGTGTCGTTCGGCGAATTCGGCCTGAAGGCCACCGAGCGTGGCCGGATCACGGCTCGCCAGATCGAAGCTGCGCGACGCGCCATCAGTCGCCACATCAAGCGCGGCGGCCGCATCTTCATTCGCATCTTCCCGGACAAACCCATCTCGCAGAAGCCGGCCGAGGTCCGTATGGGCAATGGCAAGGGCAACCCCGAGTATTACGTGGCCGAGATTCAGCCCGGCAAGGTGCTCTACGAGATCAACGGTGTGCCCGAGCAACTGGCGCGCGAAGCGTTCACGCTGGCGTCAGCCAAGCTGCCGTTGCGCTGCACCTTCGTGGCGCGCCAGATCGGCACCTGACCCAACAGGACAACGACATGAAAGCAACTGAGCTGCGCGGCAAGGACATTGCCGCGCTCGACAAGGAAGTCTCCGATCTGCTGAAAGCCCATTTCGGGCTGCGAATGCAACGCGCCACGCAGCAGCTGACCAACCACACGCAACTCGGCAACACGCGCCGCGACATTGCGCGGGCGAAGACCATCATTGCCGAGAAGAAGACCGCCGAGCGCAAGACCGCCGCCGAGTCTTCGACCGAAACGGCAACGCAAGGAGCCGCCAAATGAGCGAGCAGACAAGTGAGCAGACAGGCGATACGGCAGTGGCAACTCCTGATGCGCCGGCCGCACCGGCAGCGCCTGCGCACGAACGCAACACCCGCACCTTGCGGGGCCGCATCGTCAGCGACAAACGGTCGAAGACCGTGACGGTGCTGGTCGAGCGCCGCACCCCGCACGAGCTGTACGGCAAGATCGTCGCGAAGTCGCGCAAGTACCACGCGCATGACGAGCAGGGCGAATACAAGATGGGTGACCTGGTCGAGATTGCCGAAGGGCGCCCGATCAGCAAGACCAAGTCCTGGACTGTGACCAAGCTGTTGGAGAAGGCCAAGCTGGCTTGACCCTAGCCGGCGCGTCAGTGCGCCGTGATGCCATTCGACCGGATGCTGGCCCGCCCACATCCGGTCTTCTCAATTCCGCCGTCACAAAATGAAGGAGACAGCCATGTTGAAAGTCGGAGAGAAGTTGCCTGCAGGCACCCTGATGGAATTCTTCGATGTCGAAACCGAAGGCTGCTCGGTGGGGCCGAACGCGATTGACGTGGGCAAGGCCACGGCGGGAAAGACGGTCGCGATCTTTGCGCTGCCGGGGGCGTTCACCCCCACCTGCTCTGCGCAGCACGTACCGGGTTATGTGCAGCAGGCAGACGCCCTCAAGGAGGCCGGCGTCGATGAAGTCTGGTGCATCTCCGTCAACGACGCCTTCGTGATGGGCGCCTGGGGCCGCGAGCAGAAAGCCGCCGGCAAGGTGCGAATGATGGCCGACGGCAGTGCCGAGTTCACCAAGGCTGCAGGCGCCGTTCTCGATCTGACCGGCCGCGGCATGGGGGTGCGCTCGCAACGCTTCTCGATGCTGGTGGTCGATGGCACCGTCAAGACACTGAACATCGAAGCGCCGGGCAAGTTCGAGGTCAGCGATGCCAAGACCATGGTCGAACAGGCGCAGTCACACGCACAGAAGGGCTGAAGCACCGAGCTGCACGATCGGGAGGCCGGTTGTTGACGCACTGCAATGGCTCGTGTCATACTCCAAGGCTTCGCCGGACACAGCTGCCGCTCGTGAATGAAGCTCCAGACTTTCGGAGCAGCTCAAACGCCACAGCCGCAGCGAAGCCGGATCTACCCAAAACTCTACCCATACACGGGCCCAAGACTGACTGACGCCAGGAACGGTCGCAAACGCTCAAGCAGCGCGCGCGAACCAGGCGACGGTTCAAGTTGGGGAGCGAGACCCAATGATTCAAATGCAAACCCGGCTCGACGTGGCCGACAACACGGGTGCCAAATCCGTCATGTGCATCAAGGTGCTGGGCGGCTCACGCCGTCGGTACGCTGGCATCGGTGACGTGATCAAGGTCAGCATCAAGGAAGCCGCGCCGCGGGGCCGCGTCAAGAAAGGCGAGGTCTACAGCGCCGTGGTGGTTCGCACCGCCAAGGGCGTGCGCCGCCAGGACGGTTCGCTGATCAAGTTCGATGGGAACGCCGCGGTGTTGCTGAATGCCAAGCTCGAGCCGATCGGCACGCGCATCTTCGGCCCGGTGACGCGCGAATTGCGAACCGAGCGATTCATGAAGATCGTCTCGCTGGCGCCGGAAGTGCTTTGAGCCGTGCTCTGACGCAAACGCTGCAGGAATTCAGACCATGAACAAGATCAAGAAGGGCGACCAGGTCATCGTGACCACCGGTCGTGACAAGGGCAAGCGCGGCACCGTGACTCAGCGCGTCGATGCCGAGCGCATCGTGGTCGAAGGCGTCAATGTCGCCAAGAAGCATGTCAAGGCCAACCCGATGAAGGGCAGCACCGGTGGCATCGTCGACAAGACCATGCCGATCCACCAGTCGAACGTGGCGATCTTCAATGCGGCCACCGGAAAGGCCGACCGCGTCGGCATCAAGATCGGTGACGGCGGTAAGAAAAGCCGAGTCTTTCGCTCCAGCGGCGACGCGATCAAGGCCTGAAGGCAGGGAGAACCAGCACCATGGCAAAAGCACCCAACGACAAGCCGGCCAAATCCGGCAAGGGCACGACCAAAGACGCGTTGAAAGACGGCTCGCGTACCGCGAAGGCGCCCAAGGCAGACAAGGCCGGCAAGGCGCAGAAGTCGGCCGGCGGCGATGTCGCCGCGACCGCTTCCGCTGGCTCGCAGGCCCGCCTGCAGACCATCTACCGCGAAATGATCGTTCCCGCGTTGATGGAAAAGTTCGGCTACAAGTCGATGATGCAAGTGCCGCGCCTGCAGAAGATCACGCTCAACATGGGCGTCAGCGAAGCGGTATCGGACAAGAAAGTGATGGACGCGGCAGTCAGCGACATGACCAAGATCGCCGGCCAGAAGCCGGTGGTCACGATGAGCAAACGCCCGATCGCCGGATTCAAGATCCGCGAGAACCAGGCCATCGGCACGATGGTGACGTTGCGCGGCGTGCGCATGTACGAGTTCTTGGACCGCTTCGTGACCGTGGCGCTGCCGCGGGTGCGCGACTTTCGCGGCATCAGCGGGCGCAGCTTCGACGGCCGAGGCAACTACAACACCGGCGTCAAGGAACAGATCATCTTCCCTGAAGTCGACTACGACAAGATCGATGCCATCCGCGGCATGAACATCAGCATCACCACCAGTGCGAAGACGGACGAGGAATGCAGGGCGCTGCTCACCGCGTTCAAGTTTCCATTCAAGAACTGAAGGCGCGAGGAAAAGCAAACACCATGGCCAAACTGTCCGTCATCCAACGCCAGGAAAAGCGCGAAAAACTGGTTGCCAAGTACGCAAAGAAATATGCGGAGCTGAAGACCATCAGCAACGACGCCCAGAAATCCGACGAAGAGCGCTATGTCGCCCGGCTCGAGCTGCAAAAGCTGCCGCGCAACGCCAACCCGACGCGTCTTGTCAACCGCTGTGTGCTGACCGGCCGTGGCCGCGGCGTGTTCCGCATGTTTGGCCTGGGCCGCAACAAGATCCGCGAGCTTGCCTTCAAGGGCGACATTCCCGGCGTCGTCAAGGCCAGCTGGTAAGTCGATTCGACTGCGCCAGCCCAAAGCCCGATCAGGAGACTTTTCATGAGCATGAGTGACCCCATCGCCGACATGCTGACCCGCATCCGCAACGCGCAAGCGGTGGACAAGGCGGTGGTCAGGATGCCATCTTCCAAGCTGAAGCTTGCGATCGCGAAGGTTCTGCAGGACGAAGGTTATGTCGACGGCTTCGCGGTGATCGACGAAACCGGCAAGCCCGAACTCGAGATCACGTTGAAGTACTACGCCGGCCGCCCGGTGATCGAGCGCATCGAACGCGTCAGCCGCCCCGGCCTGCGGGTCTACAAGGGCTGTCAGTCGATCCCACAGGTCATGAACGGCCTGGGTGTGGCCATCGTCACCACCCCGAAGGGCGTGATGACCGACCGCAAGGCGCGCCAGACTGGCGTCGGCGGCGAGGTGCTCTGCTACGTTGCCTGATCGGCGCCCGAGTAGAGCAGCACTACAACACGGAGCATTGAAATGTCGCGCGTAGGAAAAATGCCGGTTGCCGTCCCCAAAGGCGTGGACGTGTCGATTTCGGCTGAAACCATCACCATCAAGGGCAGCAACGGCTCGTTGTCGCGCCGGCTCAATCCGCTGGTCACCGTCAAGAGCGATGACGGCAAGATCACGGTCGCACCGGCCGGCGAATCGACTGCCGCCAATGCGATGAGCGGCACCATGCGCGCTCTGGTGGCCAACATGATCGGCGGCGTCAGCAAGGGTTTCGAGAAGAAGCTCAACCTGGTCGGCGTTGGCTTTCGCGCTGCAGCCACGGGCCAGAAGCTGAACCTGCAGATCGGGTTCTCGCACTCGGTGGTGAAGGACATGCCCGAAGGCATCAAGGTGCTCACGCCGACGCAGACCGAGATCGTGATTTCCGGTGCCGACCGGCAGGTGGTGGGCCAGTTGGCCGCCGAGGTGCGTGCCTTCAGGCCGCCCGAGCCCTACAAAGGCAAAGGTATCCGGTATGCCGGTGAGCGCGTGACGCTCAAAGAGACCAAGAAGAAGTAAGGAGTACCAGCGTGAGCATCACCAAGAAACAGCAACGTCTGCGCCGTTCGCGCCAAACCCGCATGCGCATCCTGACGCAGGGCACGGTTCGTCTGGCGGTGCACCGCTCGAACCTGCACATCTATGCCAGCATCGTGTCCGGCGACGGCACGCAGGTGCTGGCCAGTGCCAGCACCGCCGAAAAGGACATGCGCGACGAGCTGGGTGCGGCTGGCAAGGGCGCCAACGTCGCTGCCGCCGGCTTGATCGGAAAGCGCATCGCCGAGCGCGCCAAGGCCGCCGGCATCGAGAAGGTGGCATTCGATCGTTCTGGATTCGCCTATCACGGCCGCGTCAAGGCGCTGGCCGACGCGGCTCGCGAAGCCGGGTTGCAGTTCTAAAGCGCGTCGGACAAGGACACACACAGCATGGCTAAATTCACTCCCCGCGCCCAGACCCCCGAGAACGACGACGGGCTCAAGGAGAAGATGATCGCGGTCAACCGCGTCACCAAGGTCGTCAAGGGCGGCCGCACCTTGAGCTTCGCCGCGCTGACCGTTGTCGGCGATGGTGATGGCCGCATCGGCATGGGCAAGGGCAAGGCCAAGGAAGTGCCGGTGGCGGTGCAAAAGGCGATGGAGTCGGCGCGTCGCAACATGATCAAGGTGTCGTTGCGCAACGGCACGATCCAGCACAACGTGCGCGGCGAGCATGGCGCGGCCAAGGTACTGATGGCGCCGGCGAAACCGGGCGACGGCATCATCGCCGGCGGCCCGATGCGCGCGGTATTCGAAGTCATGGGCGTGACCGACATCGTGGCCAAGAGCCTCGGCTCGTCGAACCCCTACAACATGGTGCGGGCCACGCTGGACGCATTGAAGCGGTCGACCACGCCGGCCGACGTGGCGGCGAAGCGCGGCAAGTCGGTCGAAGAAATTTTCGGCTGAGCCGAGCCGACTGACGACTCGCGAGCGCAACAAGGAATCTGAAATGGCTGACAAGAAAACCCTGACGGTGAAGCTGGTTCGCAGCGTCGCCGGCACGCGCGAGTCGCATCGCGCCACCGTGCGCGGCCTTGGCCTGCGCAAGCTCAACAGCCAGCGTGAACTGGAAGACACGCCCGCCGTGCGCGGCATGATCAACAAGGTCGCCTACCTCGTGCAGGTGCTGGCCTGAATTCGCTATTGAATCCGCTTCCTGCGGGGGACTCGACATGGAACTGAATCAGATCAAGCCGGCTGACGGCAGCAAGAAGGCGCGGCGCCGTGTGGGCCGCGGTATCGGGTCGGGCCTGGGCAAAACCGCGGGTCGTGGTCACAAGGGCCAGAAGTCGCGTGCCGGTGGCTATCACAAGGTTGGTTTCGAAGGCGGCCAGATGCCGCTGCAGCGTCGCCTGCCCAAGCGCGGATTCAAGTCGGCACAGCTCAAGTACAACGGTGAGGTGACTCTTTCCCACCTGGAAAAGCTGGGTGTCGACGAAGTCGATCTGCTGACGCTGAAGGCCGCCGGTTTGGTGCGCCAATTGGTCAAACATGTCAAGGTCATCAAGTCAGGTGAACTTACGCGCAAGGTGGTGCTCAAGGGCGTCGGCGCAACCGCGGGTGCGAAGTCGGTCATCGAAGCTGCAGGCGGCAAGGTCCAGGCCGGACCCGACGCGGCAACGACTTGACCGCGACGCTCGCCCCACAGGCAAGGAACCTCTAGAAAGTGGCAACCAACGCGACCCAGCTGGCCAAGAGTGGCAAGTTCGGCGACCTGCGCAGGCGGGTCGTCTTCTTGTTGTTGGCGCTGGTGGTCTATCGCATCGGCGCACACATTCCGGTGCCGGGGATCGATCCGACCGCCTTGCAGGAACTCTTCAAGGGCCAGAGCGGCGGCATCCTGAATCTGTTCAACATGTTCAGCGGGGGCGCGCTGTCGCGCTTCACGGTGTTCGCGCTGGGCATCATGCCGTACATCAGCGCCTCAATCATCATGCAGTTGATGACCTACGTGGTGCCTTCGCTGGAGGCCATCAAGAAGGAAGGTGAATCCGGGCGGCGCAGGATCACGCAGTACACGCGCTATGGCACGCTGTTTCTGGCGATCTTTCAGAGCCTCGGGATTGCGCTGGCTCTAGAGCAGTCGGCGGGCCTCGTGATCAGCCCGGGATTCGGCTTCCGCATGACCGCGGTGGTCAGCCTGGTGGCCGGAACGATGTTCTTGATGTGGTTGGGCGAGCAGATCACCGAGCGGGGTCTGGGCAACGGGATCTCGATCCTGATCTTCGGCGGCATCGTTGCCGGGTTGCCGGCCGCCATCGGTGGGCTGTTCGAGCTGGTGCGAACTGGCGCGATGAGCCCTGTGGCCAGCCTGTTCATCCTGACCGTGGTGGTGCTGGTGACCTTCGCTGTGGTGTTCGTCGAACGGGGGCAACGCAAGATTCTCGTCAATTACGCCAAGCGCCAAGTCGGCAACAAGGTCTATGGCGGCCAGTCGTCGCACCTGCCGTTGAAGCTGAACATGTCGGGAGTGATCCCGCCGATCTTTGCGAGCTCGATCATCCTGCTGCCGGCGACGGTGGTCGGCTGGTTTGCGACAGGCGACGGCACCCGGTGGTTGCGTGACATCTCGTCGGCCTTGTCGCCGGGGCAGCCGATCTATGTGCTGCTGTATGCGTCGATGATCATCTTCTTCTGCTTCTTCTACACCGCGCTGGTGTTCAACAGCCGCGAGACCGCAGACAACCTGAAGAAGAGCGGCGCTTTCATTCCCGGCATTCGCCCCGGCGATCAGACTGCACGCCACATCGACCGCATCCTGTCGCGTCTGACACTGGCCGGCGCGATCTACATCACCGCGGTGTGCCTGCTGCCCGAGTTTCTGGTGCTGAAGTACAACGTGCCGTTCTATTTCGGTGGCACGTCGCTCTTGATCATTGTGGTCGTCACGATGGACTTCTGGGCCCAGGTTCAGAGTTACGTGATGAGCCAGCAATACGAATCGCTGTTGAAGAAAGCGAACTTCAAGGCGACATGAGCAAAGACGACGTCATCCAGATGCAGGGCGAGATTCTCGAGAATCTGCCAAACGCCACCTTCCGGGTCAAGCTGGAAAACGGACACGTGGTCCTGGGCCACATCTCCGGCAAAATGAGAATGCACTACATCCGCATCCTGCCCGGCGACAAGGTTACGGTCGAATTGACGCCATACGATTTGAGTCGCGCGCGGATCGTTTTCCGCGCCAAGTAATGAATTGAACTGCGCGCAGCGCAAGGACAAAGGGTCAAGGAGAACATCATGAAAGTCGCTGCTTCCGTCAAGAAGATGTGCCGCAATTGCAAGGTCATCCGCCGCAAGGGCGTGGTGCGTGTGATTTGTACCGACCCGCGTCACAAGCAGCGTCAAGGCTAGGGAGCAAACATGGCACGCATCGCTGGCATCAACATCCCGCCGCACAAGCACGCTGAGATCGGCCTGACGTCGATCTATGGCATCGGCCGCCCCACGGCGCAGAAAATCTGCAACGCGGTCGGCATCGAGTACTCGAAGAAGATCAAGGATCTGAACGACACCGACCTCGAGCGCATCCGCGACGAGATCGGCCGCATGACGATCGAAGGCGACCTGCGCCGCGAACTGTCGATCAGCATCAAGCGACTGATGGACCTGGGGTGCTACCGCGGCTTCCGGCATCGTCGCGGGTTGCCGGTTCGCGGCCAGCGCACGCGCACCAATGCCCGCACCCGCAAGGGTCCGCGCAAGGGTGCACAAGCACTGAAGAAGTAGGCCGCCGCCGCCCGAAGTGCACCTGACAAACTGAAGAGAAACCAAACATGGCCAAGGCACCCGTTAGCACCGCTGCGCGCCGCGTGAGCAAGAAGATCCGCAAGAACATTGCGGACGGCGTTGCCCATGTGCATGCGTCGTTCAACAACACCATCATCACCATCACCGACCGCCAGGGTGGCGCGTTGGCATGGGCGTCGAGTGGCGGCCAGGGGTTCAAGGGTTCACGCAAGAGCACCCCGTTCGCTGCGCAGGTGGCGGCCGAGACGGCAGGGCGCGCCGCGCAGGAACAGGGCATCAAGAACCTGGACGTGCGCATCAAGGGCCCGGGCCCTGGGCGGGAGTCGAGCGTGCGGGCACTGGCATCGCTGGGCATTCGCATCAACTCGATCAGCGACGTCACGCCAGTCCCGCACAACGGCTGCAGGCCTCAGAAGCGTCGCCGCATCTGATGCGGGGTCTTGCGCCCGCACCCCATCGCCAAGACGCTGACCTACTTCCTGGCTTTGATTTACAATAGAGGGTTTCCCCGGCCAGCGAGCATTTGTGCGCACGCTGGCGTTCTTTCCTGAGAGCCCGAGCCGTTCGCGAAGGCCACCTCACAAGCCCACCGTCTGCGCAGCACCGTTGACGCCTCTGACAAGGCTTCGATTCAACGGGCTGGAGACAGACTCGCGCGGGCAGCCAGGGTGATCGAACCCCCGCTGCTGCCGCGTCAGACAACATGACAGGACTCCACGTGGCACGTTATCTCGGCCCCAAGGCCAAACTCTCCCGCCGTGAAGGCACCGACCTCTACCTGAAGAGCGCCCGACGCTCGATCAGCGACAAGGCCAAGTTCGACACCAAGCCCGGCCAGCACGGCCGCACCAGTGGCTCGCGCACCTCTGACTACGGCATCCAGCTGCGAGAGAAGCAGAAGGTCAAGCGCATGTACGGTGTGCTCGAACGCCAGTTTCGCCGCTACTTTGCCGAGGCCACGCGCCGCAAGGGCAACACGGGTGCGACATTGCTGGCGTTGCTCGAGTCGCGCCTGGACAACGTGGTCTACCGCATGGGCTTCGGCTCGACCCGCGCTGAAGCACGGCAGCTGGTGTCGCACAAGGCCCTGATGGTCAACGGCACGGTGGTGAACATCCCGTCATTTCAGGTCAAGTCAGGTGACACGATCACGTTGCGCGACAAGTCCAAGACCCAGTTGCGCGTGACCGAGGCGCTGAAGCTGGCGCAGTCGATCGGCATGGCCGACTGGGTACAGGTCGATCCGACCAAGATGGAGGGCGTCTTCAAGAAGGTGCCCGATCGCGACCAGTTCGGCGCCGAAATCAAGGAAGCGCTGATCGTCGAGTTGTACTCGCGCTGATCGATCATCACAGAGCGGCCACAGCAGACTGCAGCCATTCGGTGGCAGCACGCTTCGACAACGAAGCCGCCGCTGCCCACACACCTCGCGTGCCGGGTGCGAGGCGTTTTCTCTCCATCCCGGAACCGTCCATCAGCCTTATCGGTGTAACGAACCGAGGGTATTGACAGGAATACAAAAGACTTCATGCAAACCACCCTTCTGAAGCCCAAGGCCATCCAGGTCGAACCGCTTGGCGGGCATCGCGCCAAGGCCACCCTCGAACCGTTCGAGCGCGGCTATGGCCACACGCTCGGTAACGCGCTGCGGCGTGTGCTGTTGTCGTCGATGGTCGGCTACGCGCCGACCGAAGTGACGATCGCCGGCGTGTTGCACGAGTACTCGGCCATCGACGGCGTTCAGGAAGATGTCGTGCACATCATGCTGAACTTGAAGGGCGTCGTGTTCCGCCTGCACAACCGTGACGAAGTCACGCTGGTGCTTCGCAAGGAAGGTGAAGGCCCGGTCACAGCGGCCGACATCCAGACCCCGCACGATGTCGAGATCATCAACCCCGAGCATGTGGTTGCCCACCTGGCGCATGGCGGCAAGATCGACATGCAGATCAAGGTCGAAAAAGGCCGCGGCTACGTGCCGGGCAACTTGCGCCGCTATGGCGACGAGCCCACCAAGTCGATCGGCCGCATCGTGCTCGATGCGTCGTTCTCGCCGGTCCGCCGTGTCAGCTACGCGGTCGAAAACGCCCGCGTCGAGCAGCGCACCGACCTCGACAAGCTGGTGATGGAGATCGAAACCAACGGCTCGATCCCACCCGAGGAAGCGATCCGCCAGAGTGCCCGCATCCTGGTCGAGCAATTGGCCTTCTTCGCCCAGATCGATCCGAGCCCGATGGACAGCCTGGTGTCGGCGCCTTCGCGCCCGACCCCGTTCGACCCGATCCTGCTGCGCCCGGTGGACGAGCTGGAGTTGACCGTGCGCTCGGCCAACTGCCTCAAGGCCGAGAACATCTACTACATCGGCGACTTGATCCAGCGCACTGAAACCGAGTTGCTTAAGACCCCGAACCTGGGTCGCAAATCACTCAATGAGATCAAGGAAGTGCTGGCTTCGCGCGGGCTCACGCTCGGCGCGCGGCTGGAGAACTGGCCCCCCCAGGGGCTCGACAAACGCTAGTCGGATGGTGCTGCCAGCGGCTGCGCTGGCAACGAAGTCCACTGGCCCGTGCAATCCCCGGTACCTGATCCGGCCGGGGCTATAAATCGACAAATGAAAGGAGCGCCACCATGCGCCACGGCCATGGTCCCCGCAAACTCAACCGCACCACCTCGCATCGCCTCGCGATGCTGCGCAACATGTGCAACTCGCTGATCACGCACGAGGCCATCAAGACCACCGTGCCCAAGGCCAAGGAATTGCGCAGCGTGGTCGAGCCCTTGATCACTCTCGGCAAGACGCCCACGCTGGCCAACCGCCGACTGGCCTTCAATCGCACCCGCGACCGCGCCGTGGTCACGAAGCTGTTCGATGTGCTGGGCCCGCGCTACCAGGCACGGCCCGGTGGCTACACCCGCATCCTGAAGATGGGATTCCGCGATGGCGACAACGCGCCGATGGCATTCGTCGAATTCGTCGACCGGCCCGAGGTGGAAACCGAGAGTGAGAGCGCTGATACCGCAGAGTGAGCGCCTGATCGGTGCGGCTTCGATCGAAGCCGCTTCATCACAGACAAACGGGCCCCGCGGGGCCCGTTTGCGTGGGCGTTCAGAACCGGTTCAAAAGCCTCAAACGTTCATCACCGACACGGCTCGTGCATTGAGATAAGCCTCGACCGCTTCCGGTCCGCCTTCCGATCCGTACCCCGAATCCTTGACGCCGCCAAACGGCATTTCGGCCGACGGCATCGCGGGCATGTTGATCCACAGCATCCCCACCTCGACCTTGCGTGCCAACAGGTCGGCGTTCTTGAGCGACTTCGTGAATGCGTAGCCGGCCAGTCCGTACGGCAGGCGGTTGGCTTCGGTGATGGCGTCGTCCAGTGAGGTGAAGCCGCGGATGGCGGCCATCGGTCCGAACGGCTCTTCGTTGAACACCTTCGCGCCCATTGGCACATCGGCCAGAACCGTCGGCTGAAAGAAGTTGCCGGCGTCCCCGATGCGTTCGCCGCCGGTCAGCAGGTTTGCACCCTGCTTGACCGCGTCCGCGGTGAACTCGGCCATCGCCTTCAACCGCCGCGGATTGGCCAGTGGGCCCATCGCCGTGCCTTCGGTCATGCCGTCGCCGACCTTGACCTGCTTGGCATGTTCGACCAGTGCCGCGGCAAAGTCCTTCTGGATGCTTTCGTGCACCAGGAAGCGGGTCGGCGAGATGCAGACCTGCCCGGCATTGCGGAACTTGGCACCACCGGCACACTTCACCGCCAATGCAATGTCGGCGTCTTCACACACGATCACCGGTGCATGGCCGCCCAACTCCATCGTCACGCGCTTCATGTGCTGCCCGGCCATCGCTGCCAGTTGCTTGCCGACGGGGGTAGAGCCGGTGAAGGTGATCTTGCGGATGATCGGATGCGGAATCAGGTAGTTCGAGATTTCCGCCGGATCGCCGTACACCAGGCCAAGCACGCCCGGCGGCAGGCCGGCGTCCTGGAAAGCACGGATCAACTCGGCCGGCGCCGCCGGCGTCTCTTCAGCCGCCTTGACCAGCATCGAGCAGCCGGCGGCCAGCGCCGCACTCACCTTGCGAACCACCTGGTTGATGGGGAAGTTCCACGGCGTGAAGGCCGCCACCGGGCCCACGGGGTCCTTCAACACCATCTGCCGCAGCGCCAGGCTGCCACGCGAAGGCACGATGCGACCATAGACGCGAAACCCCTCTTCGGCGAACCACTCGATGATGTCGGCTGCCGCCATCGCCTCGCCCTTGGCTTCTGCGAGCGGCTTGCCTTGCTCCTGCGTCAGCACCTCGGCGATGGCGCCGGCGCGTTCGCGCATCAGCGCCGCGGCCTTGCGCATGATCTTGCTGCGGGCGGCCGGCGTGGTGTCGCGCCAGGTGTCGAAACCTTTCTGCGCCGCCTTCAGTGCCAGGTCGAGGTCGGCAATGCCGGCGCGTGCGACCCGGCCGATCTCCTTCCCGGTGGATGGGTTGAAAACTGCCAGGGTCTTGCCATCGGCAGCGTCCTGCCACTGGCCGTCGATGAAAAGTTGAGTGTTGGGGTAGGTCACGGGCGCTCCTTCGTTCTGGTTTGCGGCTCTGGCTTCAGAGCAACCACACATTGTGCAACCGCGGCCGATCGGCGACGCCGGCGGCGCGGGTGCTCTCGTTTCTGCCCATGCGGCCGCCGGGTCGGTCGACATACGATGTTTGTCATACCTCGGCGCCGAGCGGGCGCTACTCAAAAACGACTTAGGAGACCTGCATGAAGCTCGCCAATCACCTTCGCACCGCCTTCGCCATCGTTGCGGCACTCACGGCCGGCGCCGCCCAGGCTCAACAAGTCAAGCTGATGACCGGGCCACAGGGCGGCTCCTGGTACCCGCTCGGCGGTGCCATCGCCAACATCGGCGACAAGGCCGGCCTGAAGGTGCAGGTGCTGCCGGGTGCCGGCATCGCCAACGTCAAGGCGATTCAGGCGGGTAAAGCCGACATGGGCTTCGGCAACTCGATCTCGACCGTGGACGGCGTCGCCGGGCGCGCGCCCTTCGATGCCAAGACCGGCAATGTCTGCAACGTCGCGTCGCTTTACCCGCAGTACTACCAGGTGGTGGCCAACGCCGACTCCGGCATCAATTCGCTGGCCGACCTCAAGGGCAAGCCGATCGCGGTTCAGCCCAAAGGCAACACGGCCGAGTTCATCAGCCAGCAGTCGCTGGAGGTCTACGGGCTGGACTACAAGGACATGTCGCGCGTCAGCTATGTGTCCTATACCGACGCCGTCTCGCTGATGAAGGACAACAACGCGCAGGCCTTCACACTCGGTACGACGGTACCTGCTTCTTCGATCATGGACCTGGCGTCGGCACGCGACATCACGATCGTCGGCATCCCCGAGGAGAAG
>JBDSMV010000076.1:0-6674 GCA_039915715.1 Rubrivivax sp.
GTTTCGGCTGGCGCCAGCCCCAGCAGCTCGCAGGTCTTCAAGAGCGGCAGCGGGTCGGGCTTCTTGCGCTCGAAGGCATCGCCCCCACGCACCACTTCGAAATAGCGGTCGAGCCCGGTCGATGCCAGCAGCGGCAAGGCGAAGGCGGTGGGTTTGTTGGTCAGGCAGGCCAGCCGCAGTCCGCGTGCCTTCAGCAAGTTCAGTCCTTCGACCACGCCGTCGTAGACCCGCGAGTGCTGGCCATTGACCGCCAGATAGTGGCGCTGGTAGCCGGCCCACAGGGTGTCGTACTCCGAATCGGGCGCGCCGGCATGCGCAAGCGTGCTCCGCACCAGTTGTTCGGATCCCTTGCCGACCGTGCGCGCGATGAAGTCGCGGCTGACCGGCGGCTTGCCGATCTCGGCCAGGGCCCGGCCGAGCGCGACTTCGAAGTCACCGACGGTGTCGATCAGCGTGCCGTCGAGATCGACGAGCACCCCGCGCAGATGGGCTGCAGCGAGCGCGGGATGGGGTGGGGTGTCGGTCGGCATGGGGGTGGCTGAATCACGAGGAAGGCTGGAGGGTCGGCTGGCGCGTCCGATTCTGCCGGCCCGGCCCCTACACTGGATTGCACCCCATCGGCCGCTCGACGATCCTGCCTCGCACCATGCCCAAGACACCGACCACCGCCCGTTCACGACCGCGCCGCAGCGTTGCGCGCGCGCCGTTGCCTGCGGCGGGCTTTGCCGAAGCCCCGCAGCAGGTGGTGCTGGTGATGCAGGGTGGCGGCGCGCTCGGCGCCTATCACCTGGGGGTCTACGAAGCCCTGCACCGGGCCGGCATCGAGCCCGACTGGGTCATCGGCACGTCGATCGGCGCCATCAATGCCGCTCTGATCGCCGGCAACGTCAAGACCGATCGCCTGGCGCGACTGGACGATTTCTGGCGCCGGATCGAGCAGGTGCCTGCAGGCTCCATCGGCAGCGCGTGGCCCGCCGCGGCGGCCTTTGCGGGCTCGCTGTCGATGCCTTGGGCGGCGGTCGATCCAGGGCTGGCTCGCTATGTCGGCAACCTGGCCACGCTGGCGCGCGGCATTCCCAACTTCTTCGAGCCCAACCCGGCGTTGTTGGCCGGCGTGCAGGCACCGATCGGGGTCGAATCCGCTTCGTACTACCGCACGGCGCCGCTGCGCCACACGCTGGCCGAATTGCTGGACACCGAACGCATCGCCGCCGGGCCAATGCGCATGACGGTGGGCGCGGTGCATGTCACCAGCGGGGCGATGCGTTACTTCGACAGCCGCACCACGGCATTGACGCTGGACCACGTGATGGCCTCGGGCGCGCTGCCACCGGCATTCGGCGCGGTGCGCATCGACGGCGAGCCGTACTGGGACGGCGGCCTCTACTCCAACACCCCGATCGAAGCCGTGCTGGACGACCGCCCGCGCCGCAGTTCGCTGATCTTCGATGTCAATGTGTGGCATCCCACAGGACCCGAACCGGAGTCGGTGTGGCAGGTGATGAACCGGCAGAAAGACATCCAGTACGCCAGCCGCGCCGACAGCCAACTGCTGCGCCACAAGCAGATCCACCGGCTGCGGCATGTGATCCGCGAATTGACGCAGCAGTTGCCACCGAAACAGCGCGAGCAGGCCGGAGTGCAGGCGCTGGCCGCCTACGGTTGCGCCACCACGATGCATGTGGCGCACCTGCTGGCCCCGGTGCAGGACGGCGAGGACGCGACCAAAGATATCGACTTCAGCGCAGCCGGCATCGCCGCCCGCCGCGCTGCCGGGCTGGCGGATGCCGAGCGCATGCTGCAGCGTGCACCGTGGGACGCTCAGCCCGACGATCCGGCCGCCGGAGTGATCGAGCACTTCTGATGGACGGCGGCATGGCCGCGATCCCCATTCCCATCGGTCAAACCTCGGTCGGCTTCGCTTTCGCTGCCTTGTTCGATTTGCGCTTTGCACCAGCAGCCGCTTTGGCCGGCGCATGCGCGTCCAGCCAGTCCAGGAACTCGGTCGTCCACTGCTTCGAGTTGCGCGGCTTCAGCACCCAGTGGTTCTCGTCCGCGAACCACAACAGTCGGGCATCGACACCCCGTGCCTTCAGCGTGTTGTAGTAGGCCAGACCGTTGCAGTCGGGCACGCGGTAGTCCTTGGCGCCGTGGATCACAAGCGTCGGCGTCTGCATGCGGGCTGCGAAGGTGGCGGGGCTTTGAGCCAGCACCCGTGGCAGGTCGTCCCAATAGGTGGCGGCCAGATCCTTGGGGCGCTCGGGGTAGGAGTCGGCGCTGAAGGTGGCCACGCGATCGAACACGCCGGCATGGCAGACATAGGCGCGATAACGCCCGACCGGCCAGGCGGGCAGGTGACCGTTCATCCAGGCCACCAGAAAGCCGCCATAGCTGCCGCCGGTGGCGCAGACCCGCTTGGTGTCGGCCCACTTCTGCGCCAGCAACCAGTCGGTGCCGGCTTCGATGTCCTGCAACTCGAGCTCACCCTGGCGGCCGATCAAACTGTGGCGGAAGGCGAAGCCGAAGCCGCTGGAGCCGTGGTAGTTGACCTGCGCCACCACCGCGCCGCGCGAGGCCAACACATGCGGGTTCCAGCGCCAGCTGAAGGTGTCACCGGCGGCCGCGAAAGGACCCCCGTGGATGACCTGATTCAACGGGTGTTTCCGCTTCGGTTCGAAGGCCGGCGGAAACGTCAGCCACATCTGCACCGGAGCGCCCTGCGCGCCGGTGATCTGGACCTCGCGCACCTCGCCCAGCGCCACGCTGTCGAGCACCTCGTCGTTGAAGGTTTCGAGCCGGCGGGGCTTGGCGCCACCGGGTCTCACCAGCACCCTCACCGGGTGCTGCGCACTGTCCGCGGCCAGCACCGTGGTGTCGCCCGCCGTGTCGAAGCCCTGCACCCAGCCGCCTTCGTGCACCACCGACAACGCGCCATCGGCGACCGCACAGCGCCACAGATGGCAGCACCCGGATCGCTGGGCGGTGAACAGCACCGCGTCGCCATCGGCGGCCCAGCGCAGCGGCGCGTCGATCGACAGGTCCATGCCGTCGCCCAGCGCGCGCCAGGGAGCCTGCTGGGGGTTGGGCGCCGACCCACGCGCGCCGCGCGCGACGCGCCCCTCGGCCGCCCTGGCGCCGCGATTCACGATCGCGAGTTGCGCCAGCGCCGTGTGGGCACGGCCGGTCTGGCAGGCGGTGCAGGCCAGCTGCTGGCCGTCGGGGCTGTAACGCGGGTCGCCGAAATCCCAGTCAAGGTCGTCGGCAAGTCGGGTCACGACCGGCTTGGCACCGATGGTCAGTTCCGACAGCACGATCCGGTTGCCCAACATCGCCTCGATGGCCGGGTCGTGGGCAAAGGCGATGTGGTGCCCGCCAGGGTGCACGTCGTAGACCGTGCTGCCGGCCGCATCGCGCGTCAATTCCAGTGCGCTGCCTTCGAACAGATCGGTCACACGTCCGTTGCGCAGGTCCAGCAGCAGCAGGTGCAGCACCCGTCCCATCGGCATCGAGTGGTCGAAGTAACGGTGATAGGCCTCCGAGGAGGCGTACCCCGTTTCCTTGCGCGCTTCGAATTCACGCCAGCGCTTCTGCTGGGCAGCAGCCGCTTTCAGTTCCGGCCAGACCCAGGCCGCAAACACCATGCGCTGCCCATCGGGCATCCACTTGAACGATTCGATGCCGGGCGCGAAGTCGCTGACCCGCTCAGCCTCGCCGCCATCGGCAGCGATCACATAGAGCTGCGGTGTCGCGTCCTTGACCCCGTGCCACTCCCGCTTGGCGACGAAGGCGATGCGGTCGCCGATTGGCGACCAGGCCGGCTGCCCGTCCTTGTCGCCGCAGCGCGTCAACAAGCGCGGCGCGGCGCGCTCGGTGGGCAGGAGCCACAAGCTGCTGCGCAACGCGTTGTCGGCCATCGACGGCGTGGTCACCGTGACCACCGCATGCCGACCATCGGGCGCCAACGCAGGCGACCCTATGCGCTGCAGTTTCCACAGCGTGTCGATGTCCAGCGGCGGCAATTTGCTTTTGGATGTCTTGCTCATTCGGCAAGTGTCGCCGCAGACGGCGCCGGCGATTGGCATCGCGATGCGTGTCGAGCGTGCGTCGAGCAGCGCAGCCGCACTTCCGTGCGTCGAGCAGCGCAGGCCCTCGATCGGCGGGCGCAGCAGCCAAGCGCCCGTGCCGTCAGCCGATCGACTCGACTTGACGTGACTGCTGGTAGGCCTTGCCAAATCGGTTGGCCAGGAACAGCGGCAGTTGCACCTCTTCCTGTCGCACGAACCCCTTCTGCGGCAGCTTGCCTTCGCGGAACAGATCCACCGCCGCGCACACCCCGGCAGCGGTCGTGATCTGGATCGCCGACAGGGGCGCACCGTCGGTGCGGTCGGCGAAGATCTTGCGCGCGAAGACTTCCTGCACCAGGCTTCCACCCTTCATGCCGCTGACGGTCACGAACACCAGCACCACGTCCTGCATGGTGGTCGGGATCGAGCGCCGCATGATGTCCTTCAGCGTTTCGGTGTCGGTGTTCAGCTGCAGGTCCTCCAACAGCATCTTCATCAGCGCGCGGTGACCCGGGTAGCGCACGCTCTTGTAGTCCAGCGTGTGGACCTTGCCGGCCCAGGTTTCGCACAACGTGCCGAGACCGCCGCTGGTGTTGAAGGCTTCGTACTCGGTGCCGTCGAGGCTGAAGTGCTCCAGCCCTTCCAGCGCCAGCACCTCGGTGTTGCGCCCGTCGCGAATTGCCTCGCAGGGGTGGCAGTACTCGTTGATGAGCCCGTCGACGCTCCAGGTCAGGTTGTATTTCAACGCGTTGGTGGGGAACGCCGGCAGCGCGCCGACCCGCATCTTGACTTCATGCAGGCTGTCAAAGCTTTGCGCCAGGTGATGCGCGACGATGCCGATGAAGCCTGGCGCCAAGCCGCACTGCGGCATGAAGGCTGTGGGCGCGCCTTCGGCCAGTTGCTGGATCGTGCGCGTGGCGGCCACGTCTTCCGTCAGGTCGAAATAGTGGCAGCCGGCTTCGCGGGCGCTGGTCGCGGCCAGGGTGGCCAGGTGATAGGGCAATGCGTTGATCACGGCCTCTTGCCCTCGCAGCACAGCCAGCAGAGCCTGCGGGTCATCGGTCTCGACGCGCTGCGTCTTGACCGGCTCGCCGGCCAGCTTGGCCAGTGCCGCGTCGTTGCGGTCGACCACGGTGACGTCATAATCGCCGCTGTGGGACAGCAGGCGGGCGATGGTCTGGCCGATGTGGCCGGCTCCGAGCAGGGTGATGCGCATGGCGTTGTCTTCCGTGGTGAGGGTGGGCCGCATACGTCCAGGCGGCGAGCCAGCACTCTAGGCAAACGCGTAGACGAAAGAAACCATCAATCCGTCAGAACGGCTTCACTGTTAGTCATTTCGACAAATGAAATGGGTGAATATGATGATTTTGTGACGGTCCCCCGGTCGACAGTGCGGCTGCAGGCCGTCGAGACCCTCAGCCGTCCTTCGCCTCGCGCAGCGTCCGCTTGTGCGCCCTTGCCTCGGCACGCTTGACGCGCGTGGCGGCATCGGCATAGACCCGCTCCGCCACCTTGCGCATTTCAATGGCGCGCTTCAGCGCGGCTTCATAGCGTTCGGGGGTGTAGGTGTTCTCGGTGCCGATGTAGACCGTGCGGCGCACGGGCTTGGCACCGAAATGGGGAATCAACACGGTCAGGCTGCAATCCCGCACCCGCCCGCCGCTGCGCAGCCGCACCACGGGGCCAGAGATGCCGGGCGGCAGTTGGCTCGGCTTGTTCTGGCTCGGAGCCTGCTGCAGCCTGGACGGCGCCGGCAGCGTCGCAATGCGCCGCAACAGCTCGGTGGTGGCCTTGGCCAGCGCCGCCGCAGCGCCACTGCCATCGGGGGTGTGGTCCGAAAACAGCCGCGTGCCTGCATAGCGCAACTGCCAGCCATGGGTCGAGCGATGATCGATGCGTTGGATACCTTGCGGAACGCGGAACATTGCTCCGCTGAAGATCACGACTTCACGAACTTTCATTCATTTGGGCCTCGGCCGATTTGAGCCTCGCGGCACTCCCTAAATTTGGACATGCTTGTGCGCGGCCCATGCCACACGGTAGACCAGACTTTAGTCTGTCCTGGGACTCTCAGAGGATGGCAGGATGCCGCTTCTGTCGCCTCGGCGTTGCCGTTGACGTTGTTCGTTGAAAGGAATTGAAGCCATGGTGACCGACGCCCTCGACCCGCTCGACCGCCGGCTGCTGGCGCTGCTGCAGGCCAATGCGCGCAGCAGCACCGCCGATCTGGCACGCCGATTGGACGTGGCGCGCACCACTGTTCTTGCGCGCCTCGCGCGGCTGGAGCGCAACGGCGTGGTGGTCGGCTACACGGTGCGGCTGTCGCAGAACGAAGCCGGCCGCGGGGTCGAAGCCTATGTGGGCATCACCACCGAACCGAAGTCCGGGCGCGATGTGAGCCTGCGCCTGGCCGCCCTGCCCGAACTGCGGCAGTTGTGTTCGGTCAGCGGCGAGTTCGACTACCTGGCCCTGCTGCAGGCCGAAACCCCGGCGCGGCTGGACGCGCTGCTGGACGAGATCGGCGCCATCGACGGCGTGCGGCGCACCACCACGTCGGTCGTGCTCGCGCGGCGCATCGACCGCACAGCATGACGCCCACCCCCGAAGCGC
>JBDSMV010000094.1:0-10459 GCA_039915715.1 Rubrivivax sp.
TGCGACCTGTTCGGTGGTCAGTGCGGATTCGACGTCACGCACCAGCGTGCGAAAGACTTCGGCGTGGTGCGCGCGCCGCAGCGTGTCCAGCAACTGCTCTTCGTCGTCTTCGCCGGCGCGTTGCCAGGCGGCCAGGCGGTCGGCCAACTCGGCGTCGAAGGCCGCGCGGTCGAAACGCTGCAGCAACAGGCGCTGATCGGCCAGTTCGTCGATCACGCCGGGATGCTGCATCAGGTACTTCATGGGCCAGCGCGCCATGCCCAGCAGGCGCAGCATGCGATGCAGCACTTCCGGACGCTCCAGCAGCAGCGCGAGGTAGCTCTCGCGCCGCATCAGCGGGTCGAGCCAGTCGACGAAGCGCAGCGCGGCGGCTTCGGTGCAGTCGCCGGCTTCGATCAGGCTGGCGGTCTTTTGCAGCAAGCGGCCAAGCCGCATCCGCCCGGTGTCGCGCAGCGCCTGCACGCGCGTTTCCTGGGCCCACGGCCGCACGCGCGCCGCGAGCGCCGCCGGCAGCCGTTGCGCCAGCGCTTCGCTGTCGATCGGCAGCGGGCCGGGGGCCGGGCCGCAGGTGCGGCAAGGGAAGTCCGCGGCTGGCGCCGCGGTTGCCGACGCCGCATGGGTGACAGTGACATCGGTGGTGGCCGCGGTCGTTGCGGCGGAAGGTGAGGAACCGGGATCGGGATCGCGATCGAGGGTGAGGGCAGGGGCGGGGGTGGGAGCAGCGTCCCGCACATAGCCGCTGCTGGCTGCCGTCTGGCCGCGGCCTTCGTGCAGCAGGGCGTCGAACTCGCCGGCCACGCGCTCGCGCGCCTCGTCCAGCCGCGCCAGCAGCACCGGCGCACCGGGCCGGCCGGGGAACCCCAGGCTGCGGGCGATCCAGCTCAGGTCGGCGTCGGCCGACGGCAGCAGGTGGGTCTGCTGGTCGTCCAGGTACTGGATGCGGTGCTCGATCTGGCGCAGCAGCACATAGGCCCCCGCCAGCTCCGCTGCGGTGTCGGCGGCCATCAGGCCGCGGTCGACGAGGCGGTGCAACGCGCGCAAGGTGCTGCGGGTGCGGATCTCGGGGTACTGGCCGCCGCGCACCACCAGCATCAACTGCACGATGAATTCGATCTCGCGGATGCCCCCGCGTGAGAGCTTGACATCGTTGGCACGTTCGGGGCGGCCGGCAGCGCGGCGCTGGGCCTGTTCGCGCACCTTGCGGTGCAACTGGCGCAGACCTTCGAAGACGCCGTAGTCCAGATAGCGGCGGTAGACGAACGGGGTCACCAGCGAGCGCAGCGCCAGCGCGCGGCCGTTGCTCACCACCGCACGCGGTGCCACGACCCGGCTCTTGAGCCACGCGAATCGCTCCCACTCGCGGCCCTGAGCCTGCAGATAGCCTTCCAGCATCGCCAGGCTCACCACCGGCGGGCCGGAACTGCCATGCGGACGCAACGCCAGGTCGACGCGAAACACGATGCCGTCATCGGTGGTCTCGCCGATCAGGGCATGCAGGCGGCGCGCGACGAAGCTGAAGTACTCGTGGAACGACACCGGGCGCGCGCCGTGGGTCTGGCCTTCTTCTTCGTAGATATAGATCAGGTCGATGTCGGAAGAAACGTTGAGCTCGCGCGCGCCGAGCTTGCCCATCCCGACGATCCACAAATCGAGCTGCGAGCCGTCTTCTGCCAGCGGCGGCCCGTGGCGCGCATCGGCCTCGTGCTGGGCCTGAGCCAGTGCCAGGTTGAGCGTGGTTTCGGCCAGCACGGTCATGCAAGCGGTGACCGTGGCGAGCGCAGCGCCCTGCTCCACGTCCAGCACCGCCAGCCGTTCGATCACCAGATGGCGGGCCACCCGCATGGCGCTGGCCAGATCGCGGTTGCCGGCTTGCTGCAGTTCCTGCACCAGCAGCGCGATGCCATCGGCGTCGGGTGCGCCGGCTGGCAGCAGTGGCAACTCCTCGACGTAACGGCGCCGGATGCGCTGCACGAAGCGGCTGTGCGCCGCGTCGGATCGCACGGTCGCGGTGCCGTCCCTGCCTTCCTCGCCGTTTTCGCTGCCTGCGCTGCCACCGACCGGCACTCCGAGGCCCTGCGGTGCGTGCTGTTCCTGGCTCGCCATCGTGGTCGTCCCCCTCTTGTTCGCATGCCGGCCGCCCCGGTGGTCCGCCAGCCGACCGCACCGACGACGCCGGAGCTTGCGCCTCGTTCCCGGGTCAAGGGTAGCCGCGATTCGATGGCCGAGCCTCGCAGGCGGACATCGTCGCTGGGCGCTGTGACAACCCAGCGGCCACCGCAGCGTCCCGCACAATGCTGCGATGAAGATCGCCGCCGTGCAGATGGTCTCCACGCCCGACTGGCCGACCAACCGCGAGGCCGCAGCCGCGTTGGTGGCCGAGGCAGCGGGCGCGGGTGCCGCTCTGGTGGGATTGCCGGAATACTTCTGCCTGCTGGGACAGCGCGACACCGACAAGCTGGCGCTGGCCGAAGCTCCCGGCAGCGGCCCGATCCAGCAGTTCCTGTCGGACACCGCACGCCGGCATGGCATCTGGCTCGTGGGCGGCACGTTGCCAGTGCGTGCGGATGGAGACGACAGTGGCACAGGCCCGCCGCAACGGGTGCTGAACCGCTGCTGCGTGTTCGCGCCCGATGGCCGCGAAGCCGCGCACTACGACAAGATCCACCTCTTCGCCTACGACAACGGCAGCGAGCGTTACGACGAAGGCCGCACTCTGCAAGCTGGCAGTGAGCCAACCGCGCTGCGGGCCGGCACGCTGCAGGTGGGTTTGTCGGTGTGCTACGACCTGCGGTTCCCGGAGCTGTACCGGCGCCTGATGGGCCGACCCGGCACGTCGGGCACGTCCGGCGCGCAGCAGGGCACGGCGCCCTGCGATCTGCTGTGCGTGCCGTCGGCGTTCACCCACACCACCGGCCGTGCCCACTGGGAACTGCTGCTGCGGGCGCGGGCGGTGGAGAACCAGTGCTATGTGCTGGCGCCGGCCCAGGGCGGCCGGCATGACAACGGCCGCCACACCTGGGGCCACAGCCTCATCTGCGACCCCTGGGGCGAGGTGGTGGCGGTGCGCGAAGAAGAAGGCGCCGGCGTGGTGCTGGCCGATGTCGACGCCGCCCGCATCGCGCAGGTGCGCTGTCAGCTGCCGGCGCTGTCGCACCGGCGCCTGTAGGCGATCGTCAGCTGGGCTGCGGACCCAGCAAGCCGTCGATCTGGGCCAACAGATCCCGGATTGCGAACGGCTTGACCACATGGGCCGCAAAGCCGGCTTCGTGCGCACGCGTCGACTCGCCAGCCGATGCATTGGCCGTCAGCGCCACGCAGGGCACGTCTGCAGTGCGGGCGTCCAGGCGCAGGCGGCGCAAGACCTCGTAGCCATCCATCTTCGGCAGGTTCACGTCCAGCAGGATCAGGTCGGGGCGCTCGCGCAGCGCGGCCGCCAGGCCCGCTTCGCCATCGGTTTCGGTCAGCAGCCGAATCTGCGGACGCAGCGCCAGCATCGCGCGCACCAGGTCGATGTTCGGCGCGTGGTCTTCGATGTAGAGCACGGTGCTGCCGGGGTGGCGGTCGGCAGTCCCGTGTCCCGGCGCTCGGACGATCTCATCCGACGGCCGGGTGGCGATTTGCGGCGGCTCCATGGCCGGAAAGTGGAGCGTGAAACGGCTGCCTTGGCCCGGCGTGCTCTCGACCGCGATCTGCGCCCCCATGACCTGCAGCAACTGGCGCACGATCACGAGCCCGAGGCCCGTGCCTTCAACGGTGCTGCGTTCGGCGCCCAGGCGGTTGAAGGGCTGAAACAGGTTGGCGATCTGCTGCGGGTTCAATCCCCAGCCGGTGTCTTCGATCACCACCCGCACGCGGGCGCCTTCTTCGCCTGCTCGGCTTTCTTCGTGGGCGAGCGTCACCACCACACGGCCGCCGTCGCGGTTGTATTTGATGGCGTTGCTGATCAGATTGACAAGCACCTGGCGCGCGCGTGTGCGGTCGGCGCGGATCCAGGGCGCTGCGCCTCGGCCGTCGGACCCTGATGGAGCCAAGACCGTGACGGTGATATGGCGCCGCGCGGCCATGGCTTCGGTCAGCGCCAGACATTCGCGCAGCAACCGTTGCAGGTCCAGCGGCTCCGGCGACAGCGACAGGGCCCCGGCTTCGATGCGCGAGAGGTCCAGTACTTCGTCGATCAGCGCCAGCAGGTGCAAGCCTGCGTCACGCACATGGCCCACCATGGCCAGCGTGCGTGGCGACTGCGTCACAGGGGCTTCGGTTTCCAGCAACTGCGCAAAGCCGAGGATCGCATTCAACGGGGTCCGCAATTCGTGGCTCATGCGCGCCAGGAAGGCCGACTTCTGCCGGTTGGCGCCATCGGCAGCGGCCTTCTCTGCACGCAGCAGTTGCGCTTGAACACGCTCGCTCAGGTCGCGCAGGAACAGCGTGCAGCCGATGCTGCCGTTGGCAGCGGTGAAGCTGGATATCGACACCGCGCATTCAAAGCGGCTGCCGTCCTCACGCTGCATCGTCAGTTCACCGCGGGCCTGCCCGTGCCGCCGCTGGGTGTCCAGCAACGGCTTCAGCCGCAGATCACCGAGCGCCACCAGATCGACCCAACGCGTGGGGTTGTCCTCGACCACGTCGCCGAGGTTGGCGCCGATCCACTCGCCGATCCGCTGCTGGCCGAACATCGCTTTGGCAGCCGGGTTGGCCGCCACGATGTGGCCGTCGGGGTGGGTGCGCAGGATCGATTCCAGGCTGCTGTCGAACAGCATCCGAAAGTCGGCCTCGCGTGCGGCCAGCGCGCGCACCTGTTCGGCCCGCGCGTCGAGCATGGCGTTGAACTGCAGCGCCACCTCGGCCACTTCGGCGGGGCCCCGGGTGGCGGCGCGGGCGGTCGATTCGCCTTGCCCGACGCGCTGTGCCACGTCGCGCAACGCCATGATCGGTCTGGCGATGCGACGCCGCAGCGCCAGCGCCAACGCGGTCGCGAACACCAGGATCGCGGCGCCGATGCCGCCGTCGCGCATGGCGTCTCTGCGCGCGTCGGCATAGACCGTGTCTGACGAGATGCCCGCAGCCACCGTCCAGTCAGTGCCCGCGATCGGCACAAAGCCGAAGATCCGGTGCACGCGGTCAGCGCCGATCGAGACCGCAGTGCCCTCGTGCCGACTCAGGATTTCGCGGGCGATCGGCGAGGCGGGCTGGGTGCCGACGAAGCGCTCGGCCTCGCGCGAACGCGCGACGATCGTCCCGGCGTGGTCGATGACGGTGATCAGCGTGGTTTGCGGCAGCCGGCGTGCACCCACCACCGGCTGAAAGCGCAGCAGGTCCACCGGCAGCACGATCGATCCGCTGCGGCGGCCATCGGCGTCCTGCACCGGGTGCACCAGCATCGACACCGGGCGTCCGCTGAAGGGACCCCGTTGCGGCGCAGCGACGATGAAACCCTCACCTGCGCGGATGCGTTCGACCCACGTGGCGCCTGGCGCGGCCGCCATCACCCCCACGGTGTCGGGCTGGGTCGAACACAACACCCGGCCATCGCTGTCCACCAGGCCGAAGTTCTTGAAGTGCGGGTAGGTGGTTTCGAACTCCGCAAACAGCGGGTCGCAGCGCGTCGGGTCCCCCGCCCGGATGGCCTTCCTGGCGGCCAACTGCCCCATCAGCTGTCGCGACTGATCGAGGAAGGCTTCCACGCTGTCGGCTGCCACCTGTGCCAACGCAGAGGCCGACTGGGCAGCTCGCTCGCGGGCCCGCTGGTAGTTGTCGTAGCCGGAATAGACCAGCAGCGCCGCCACCGGCGCCAGCACCGCCAGCACCAGCGTCATCAGCAAGGTCTGGATCGAGCGGCGTTCCGGTGCCCGAGCCACCGACTCGGGCGCGGTTGTCGGGCGGGGCGTCGGGCCCCCGGCGACAGCACCGCCAGCGGCCGCTGCACCGAAGCGAGAGGCGTCGCGTCCGTCTGGCGCGGCGGACTCAGTGGGCATCGGCGGCGCCATGCCCGGGGATGTTACACAGCGCCCTGCAGCAGGTTGAGGCGGTGATGGCGCCCCAGGGTCTTAAGCTTGCGATGCGCACCGGGGGTCAGCGGCGACCGAACATCATCTGCCGCGCCAGCCAGCCTTTCAGTGGCGGCAGCGCCTGCAATGCGGCCAGCCCCAGCCCGCGTGCGGTGGCGGCGCCCGGCAATTGCCATGTGAAGCTGCGGGCCAGGAAGTCGGTGGTGGCGATGGTGCTCCAGCGGTCGGGTGCCCGGGCCCAGTCGACCCGCGCCAGCGCCGCATCCAGGTCGTCGGACCAACGCAGCGCGTCGACCAGCGCATGGGCGTCTCGCAAGCCCAGGTTGAGTCCCTGCCCCGCCACCGGGTGCAGGGTCTGGGCGGCGTTGCCGATGCGCACCACGCGCCCCCGCACCCGCGGCCAGCCGGAGCCGTGGGGGCCCACCAGCGCGGGCTCGGCACTGAGACCCAGGGCGAAATCCTTCAAAGGTCCGATGCCGACGATGCGGCCGGCCGCTGGCGGAAAGACCGTGTTCAGCACCGCCAGCCGCTGCGCGTCGGACAGCTCGCGCACCGGGTCGTCGGCTTGCGGCACACACCACACCAACGCGGCCTGCGTCTGGCCGTCGGCTGTGGACGGAAGCGGCAGCAGCGCTGCCGGACCCTGGCGGGTGAAGCGCTCGAAGGCCATGCCCCGGGTGGCGCCATCCAGGCTGACACGACCGACCCAGGCGGTCTGGCCATAGTCGCGCCGGATCGGTTTCCTCGCGTGCGCCGCGAACACGCCGCCTTCGGCCACCACCGCCAGATCGAAGCGATCGACGACACCCGCATCGACCTCGACCCCGTCGGCCAGCGGGCGCACAGCGGCCACCGGCATGCCGAAACGGCTGCTGAGCCGCTGCGGCTCCTGCGCCTGCAGCCGATCCCATGCGGTTTGAAGCGCCGAAACCAGCGCGCCGTAGGCGAGAACAGCGCCCAGTTGCGGCACCCCGAGCTCGTCGGCACGCAGCAGCACTTCGGGCTTGGCGAATCCGAACAGCCCCGGTGAGGGCGGCACCTGCGAGACATGCACCGCGGTGATGGGCTCGGCCGCCTGTGCGGGCCACGCCTGCAGACGCTGCAGGAACTGCACGCTGCCGAGCGCCAGAGCCAGCGTGCGCGGGTCGGCCGAGCGGTTTGGTGAGACAGCGGCATCGGCTGCCCGCGCATCGAACAGCGCGATCTGAGCGTGTGGCAACAGCCGCGCCGCGTGCAGGGCGGTCGCCAGGCCCACCGGCCCGGCGCCCACCACCGCGATCTGCCATGCCGTTTGCATCTGCTGCCGTCCTCGGGGTGGGTGTTGTGTGATGGGTGTTGGCTGTGGGGTGTCAGGCCTGGGGGTCGTGTGGCGACCCCCGCACCTGCCTGGCGCCGACAGTGCCAAGCAGGTGCCGAGCAGGTGCCAGGCGCGGTCTTATTATTCGCCGGCCCCGCGGTACGCCGCATGCCGATCAGGAGAGCAACGCCATGGCGCTGATGGACTTCATCAAGAAACAGTTCATCGACATCATCGAATGGACCGAAACCGGCGACGGCACGCTGGCCTGGCGCTACCCGATGGACGACAACGAAATCCAGTACGGCGCGTCACTGACGGTGCGCGAAAGCCAGGCCGCGGTGTTCGTCAACGAAGGCCAGGTCGCCGATGTCTTCGGTCCCGGCATGCACAAGCTGACCACGCAGACCCTGCCGGTGCTGACGTATCTGAAGAACTGGGACAAGCTGTTCCAGAGCCCGTTCAAGAGCGACGTGTATTTCTTCAGCCTGCGCCAGCAACTCGATCGCCGCTGGGGCACGACTCAGCCGGTGACGATCCGCGACAAAGACTTCGGCGCGGTGCGACTGCGGGCCTTTGGCAACTATGCGTTTCGGATCGCCGATGCCAAGCTCTTCCACACCACGGTGTCGGGCACGCGGGGGCGCTACACGCTGGACGACATCGACGGCCAGCTGCGCGGGCTGATGCTGCAGCACATCAGCGACGCGGTGGCGCAAAGCGGGGTGCCGTTCCTGGACCTGGCGGCCAACCAGGTCGAGTTCGCCACGCAACTGCGTGACGCCACCGCACTCGCTTTCGCCAAGCTCGGCCTGATGCTGGAATCGACCACGGTGCAGAACGTCAGCCTGCCGGATGAGCTGCAGAAGATCATGGACCAGAAGATCGGCATGGGCATGGTCGGCAACGACATGGGCAAGTTCATGCAGTACCAGACCGGGCAGGCCATTCCGAAGTTCGCCGAAGGCGCGGGCGGAGGGGGCGGCGGCTCAGGCATCGCCGGCGATGCGATGGGCCTCGGTGCCGGGGTGGCGCTGGGGCAGGTGATGGCGCAGCAGTTGGGCAAAGGCTTGCAGGGTGGCGGCCCTGCGCCTGCGGAAGCCGCAGCTGCACCAGTCGGCGGGCCAGGGATCAAGCCCGACGAGGTCATGGCCACCATCGAGAAGCTGGCCGAACTCAAGACCAAAGGCATCCTGAGCGACGAAGAGTTCAGCTCGAAGAAGGCCGAGTTGTTGAAGAAGCTGGTTTAGCCACCGACCGGCTCACAGCCCGCGTCGAGCCTCGTGGTCGATTCGATCGGCGCGCGCCGATACAGCGCCGCCTGCCCCAACTGCGGCGCACCCGTCAGCTTCGCATCGGCCGCATCGGCCAGCGCCGTCTGCAGTTTCTGCCGCAGCACGCTGCTGCGTGAAGGCGATGCGCTGCGCAAGATCGGCACCGTGGCCGCGTTGTTCGACGACCATTCAGCGCTCCAACTCGGTGCCAGTGGCACGCGCCAGGGCATCGCCTTCACACTCGTCGGACGCCTTCAATACGGGTATGGCGATGGCACCTGGAACGAGTGGCATGCGCTGTTCGACAACACGCGTTCGGCCTGGCTCAGCGAAGACAACGGCGCTTATGTGCTGGCCTTCGATGCGCCGCTGCCGGCCGATCTGGCAGGCATCGGAGATCGCCTTGCCACGCTGAAGCCCGGCAGCCGGCTCAGCGCCGACAACCGCGCCTGGGACGTGGCGTCGGTGCAGGCTGCCCACCTGATTTCAGCCGAAGGCGAGTTGCCATCGCCGCCGCGGCTGCAGGGCAGCTTCACGGTCGTCGACCTGCGCAATGCCGATGGCGAGGTCGCGACCCTGGACGGCAGCGACCCGGCCCACCCCGCGTGGTCGGTGGGGCGGCAGGTGCGGCTGGCCGATCTGTCGATGCAGGGCCTGCGCGAAGGCAGCGAAAAGACCTTGTCGGCGCGCAGCCTGTCCTGTCCCAACTGCGGTACGGCGCTGCCGGTCACGCTGTCCACCACGCAGACGATCGTCTGCCCGCAGTGCGCGTCGGTGGTGGATGTCTCCGCTGCGAGTGCGAGCGCTAGGCCGGGTTCGGATGTGGGCGCCGACCTGACCTTCTACCGCCAGCACAACGCAGGCGCTGCCGGAGCCGAACCCCAGATCGCGCTCGGCAGCACGGGCCAGCTGACCCTGGACGACGCGCCCGGTGCCGAGCCGCTGCGCTGGCAGGTGGTCGGCTATCAGGAACGGCGCGACATCCCCGACGATGCCGACGACGAGACCAGCTATTGGCGCGAATACCTGCTGTGGCACGACAGCGCGGGCTTCGCGTTTCTGGTCGACACCAACGAAGGCTGGAGCTGGGTCCGACCGATCACCGGCGCGCCGCGGGTGCGCGGCGACCAGGCCGACTGGCAGGGCGTGACCTACAAGCGGCGTTGGGATTACGCCGCCACCGTCACTTGGGTCCAAGGCGAGTTCTACTGGCGCGTCAAGCAGGACGAGCGTGCCCGCGTGGCCGACTACGAAGGCACCGGTGCGAACGGCCCCGCTCGCTTGTCACGCGAGCAGACCGCGCAGGAAGTGACCTGGTCGGCGGGCCGGACGCTGGATGCCGCGGTGGTGGCCGATGCCTTCGGCATCGCCCCATCGTCGCGCGCGGCGCTGCAGCGCGATGTGGCGCTGGTGTCGTTCAGTGGCAGCGGCGCCAGGGTGGCATGGGTGGTGTTTGCGCTGGTGGCGGTGATGGTGGTGCTGCTGTCGCAGTGCAGTGACGGGGGCTGCGACAACGTGCGCAACAGCTTCGGTGCGGCCAGCAACGAATACCGTCAGTGCGCGGCCCAGCGCGGGTCTGGCGGGGGTGTGCGCAGTGGCGGCGGTGCCTATGGCGGGTGGTCCAGCGGCGGGGGTGGCCACAAGTGATGGCCGCGGCTGGAGTCCACCCCATTGAAACGTTAGCAACCGGAGGTGCGTGATGATGGGAATCGAATGGATGAAGCCCGGCGTGTTCGTCGGCTCGGCGCTGTTCGCGCTGCTGGGGGTGTTGGTGTTCTGGCTCTGCTTCGTGATCGTCGACAAGCTGACGCCCTACGACCTGTGGGCCGAAATCATCGAGAAGAAGAACGTGGCGCTGGCGATCGTGGTCGGCGCGATGGCGA
>JBDSMV010000109.1:0-2581 GCA_039915715.1 Rubrivivax sp.
TGAAGCCGAAGGTGCGGGCGCGGGCGATGTCGCGCTTGTACTGCCGCGACGAGAAGTCGAAGCTCACCTGGCGCCCGGTGGCATCGACCGCCGGGTGGTTGAACTCGATCTCGAAGCTGAGCTTGTAGCCGTGGAAGGGCTCCAGCCGCGCCCACTTCAGCTGCGCGCCGCTGCCTTCGCGAATCTCGACCGGCTGCAGCACGCGCAGGAAGCGCTTCGGCGCATCCTGCAGCGCAATGCCCGCGCTCTGCAGCAGGAAGACGAAGCTGGCGGCGCTGCCGTCGAGGATCGGCACCTCGTCTCCGGTGATGTCGATGACCAGGTTGTCGAGTCCCAACCCGGCGCACGCCGACATCAGGTGTTCGATGGTCTGCACTTTCGGCGCGTCGGGGTCACCGCCCTTGCTGATGGTGCTGGCCATGCGGGTGTCGCTGACGGCGAATGCGGTGACCGGGATCTCGACCGGGTCGGGCAGGTCGGTGCGGCGGAACACGATGCCGCTGTCCGGGGGCGCGGGCCGCAACGTCAACTCGACCTTGTGGCCACTGTGCACGCCCACGCCCACCGACCGCGTCAGGGCCTTCAGGGTGCGCTGGCGAATCATCGCTCCGATTGTCGGGCATCGGGTGCGGCAAGCCGGTCGGCGCACCCCGCGACCTTCGCCACTGCCAGTACCGACAAGCCGTCGTGGGGACATTCGTCCTTCAATGTCACCCCGGTCGCTCCCAGCCGGCGCGCGCCTGCCAGCAGCCATGCCAGCGTGCGTGCGGCGGCAGCCGGCTGCAGGCCTTCGGGGCGAATGTTGGAGACGCAGTTGCGCTCGGCATCGCTGCGGCCGACTCGCGGAGCCCAGGTCAGGTAGGCACCGAGACTGTGGGGCGACGACAAACCCGGGCGTTCGCCGATCAGCACCAGCACGGCACGCGCCTGCAGCAGCGCTCCGATGGCGTCGCCCAGCGCCACCCGCGCCTGCCTGGCGACCGCGACGGGGCCGACGATCACGCCATCGGCTTCGAGCCGCGGGCGCAACGCCAACAACAGCGGCAACGCATGGGCATCGACTGCGGCGGCCGACAGGCCGTCGGCCAGCACCACGGCCAGTTCGCAGGCTGGACCCGGGCCCGCCGCCTGCAACAGCGCGTCGCTGCGCGCCGACAGACGCCGGCCCAGGTCAGGCCGTCGCAGATAGGTGGCGCGATCGGGCGCCGCGCTTTCCAGCACCACCGGCTCGCCGAAGCCGTGGGTCCGCAGCGCTTCCATCAATCCGTCGACCTGCAGCGCGGTGTGCACGGCATCGCGCGCCAGCGCATGCGCCTCGGCGAAGCGCAGCCATTCGGCAGTCGGCAGGCTGTTGCCGGCCCGCCCCAATGCGATGCGGGCCGCGGTGTGGCGCCGCAGTTCGAACCAGGGATCGGGGACGGCTGCGTCTGACACGCCTCAACCTCGCGACAGATCGGCCAGCAGCGGATGGGTCGCTGCCGGCGGCAGCAGGCGCCCGCCTTCGCCGGTGATGCCCACGCGTCGCAGCCAGGCTTCGAATTCCGGTGCGCGTTTCAACCCGAGCAGATCGCGCAGCACCGCGGCGTCGTGGAACGACGTGCTCTGGTAGTTGAGCATGATGTCGTCGGCCCCCGGCACGCCCATGATGAAGGTGACGCCGGATGCACCCAGCAGCGTCATCAAGGCATCGAGGTCGTCGCTGTCGGCATCGGCATGGTTGGTGTGGCAGATGTCGACCCCCAGTGGCACGCCCAGCAGCTTGGCGCAGCAGTGGTCCTCCAACCCGGCGCGGATGATCTGCTTGCCGTCGGCCAGGTATTCGGGCCCGATGAAGCCGACCACGCTATTGGCCAGAAGCGGAGAAAACGCGCGGGCGACCGCATAGGCCCGCACTTCCATCGTTTGCTGATCGACGCCGTGGTGCGCATCGGCCGACAGCGCCGAGCCCTGGCCAGTTTCGAAGTACATGCAGTGCGGGCCAACGGTGCCGCGTTGCAGCGACCGCGCCGCATCGTGGGCCTGCTGCAGCAGCGCCAGATCGATGCCGAAGCCGCGGTTGGCGGCCTCGCTGCCGGCAATCGACTGAAACACCAGATCGACCGGCACGCCGGCGTCGATCAGCCGCAGCGTGTTGCCCACATGGGTCAGCACGCAAGCCTGCGTCGGAATTGCGTGTCGCTGAATCAACTCGTCCAGGCGCCGCAGCAGGCCGCCGATGGTGGACAGGTTGTCGCTGGCGGGGTTGATGCCGATCATCGCGTCGCCGCAGCCGTACATCAGCCCGTCGAGCATCGACGCGGCGATGCCGCGCGCATCGTCGGTCGGGTGGTTGGGTTGCAGCCGCACCGCCAAATGCCCCGGCAGGCCGAGCGTGTTGCGGAATGCGGTCGTGATGTGGCATTTCTTGGCCACCGTCATCAGGTCCTGGTTGCGCATCAGCTTGCTGACCGCAGCCACCATCTCGGGCATCAGCCCTGGCGCCAGCGCCGCCAGCGTGGCCGGCGTGGCGGCAGTCGACAACAGCCAGTTTCGGAACTCACCCACCGTCAGGTGCGACACCGGCGCGGATGCGGTGGGGTCG
>JBDSMV010000111.1:0-6993 GCA_039915715.1 Rubrivivax sp.
CCACGCAAGCCACGATGAGGTCGGGGTTGTCGAACACCGCACCGAAGGAATGGCTGAGCGAATACCCCAGCTCGCCCCCTTCGTGAATCGAGCCCGGTGTTTCCGGCGAAGCGTGGCTCGGAATGCCGCCGGGAAACGAGAACTGCAGGAACAGCTTTTGTAGCCCGGCTTCGTCCCGGCTGATGTCGGGGTAGACCTCGCTGTAGGTGCCTTCGAGGTAGGTGTTGGCGACCACGGCCGGGCCGCCGTGTCCGGGACCTGACACATAGATCATGTCGAGGTCGTGTGCCTTGATGACCCGGTTCAGGTGCACGTAGACGAAGTTCTGACCGGGTGTGGTGCCCCAGTGCCCGAGCAGCATGTGCTTGATGTCTGTCAGCTCCAGCGGGCGCTTGAGCAAGGGGTTGTCAAAGAGATACATCTGGCCGACCGACAGGTAGTTGGCGGCAGACCAGTAGTCATTGATCTTGCGCAGCAAGTCGGGGGTCAGTGTTTTGGCTTGTTCCATCGCTCGGATCTCCTGAATCAGTTTCATGTCTCTTCTGCGTCGGCGCGGTTGCCGCTCAGGGTGAAGTCCCGGGTCGTTCCGCTGGCGAACTCGTAGGTTTGATTGCCCACGCACAACGAGATCGGCGCCGCCGCGCCGTCACGCCCGCGCACGGTCAGCGTGTCGCGCGTCACCCGCAAATCGAGCGAGTGCCCGCGGTAGCGCACGCGCATGTCCAGGCGTTCGATGTCCTTGGGCAATTCCGGGTGGAGCCGCAGCACATCGCCCTGGGTTTCGATGCCGGTCGACACGCGCTGCACCAGATCGACGGTGCCTGCCATCGCCCCCAGGTGAACGCCTTCGGCTGCGGTGCCATGCTGGATGTCGGCGACATCGCTTTGCAGGGCCTGCTCGAAGAACTGCGTCGAGCGCGGACGATCGGACCGCGCCAACACCCACGCAGTGACCACGCGGCACAGCGTCGAGCCGTGCGACGAGCGGTCGGTGTAGTAAGCGATGTTTCTCGGAATCGTCTCGTATTCGAAGCCGTAGCCCAGACGCTCGAACAACCCGCCCAGCGCTTCAGCCGAAAACAGGTAGAACAACATCAGCACGTCCGCCTGTTTGGCCAACTTGTAGCGGTTGGCGCTGTCGTTCTCTCCCTCGAGGATCAGATCCAGACGTTGAATGTTGGTGTAGCGGCTGCGGTAGTCGTCCCAGTTCAAGTCGAGCAGAACGTCGTAGCCTTCGAACTGGCTGATGATTCCCTCGCCGTGAAACGGCACCAGCATCCTGCGGCTGATGTCGTTCCAGCGCGCGAACTCTTCAGCCGACAAACCGAGTTGCGCCACCAGTTCGGCGCGGCGCATGTCGGACAGCAGGTCGACGACCTCGAGCGCCCGGCACAGCACCCAGACGGCCATGATGTTGGTGTAGGCGTTGTTGTTCAAGCCGGGCTCGGCAGCGTCCGGGTAGCCGTCGTGAAACTCGTCGGGACCCATGACGCCCCGGATTTCGTAGCGCCCGCGCGCTGCGTCGAAGCTGGCGATGCTCGACCAGAACTGGGCGATGGCGAGGATCAGCTCGGCGCCATGGAAGTTGAGGAACTCGACGTCGTGTGTGACCTGAAAGTATTGCCAGACGTTGTAGGCGATGGCACTGCCGACATGGCGCTGCAGGTAGGAGTTGTCACGCACCCAGCGCTGTGATCGCGGGTTGAGATTGAATGCCTGGGTTTCCTCCTGACCGTCGCTTCCGCTCTGCCACGGGAACATGGCGCCGCGGTATCCGGCGGCTGCCGCAGCGGCACGCGCCGCGCCCAGGCGCCGATAGCGGTACATCAGCAGCGAGCGCGTGATCTCGGGCATGCGGTAGTTCAGGAACGGGAAGATGAACAGTTCATCCCAGAACACATGGCCTTGGTAGGCCTCGCCTGTCCAGCCCCGCGCCGGCACGCCGATGTCGAGGCCGATCGAGTTCGGCGACACCGCTTGCAACAGCTGGAACATGTTCAGCCGCAGCAGCATCGGCACGTTCAACTTGAGCCCGGGATCGACCGGCTGCAGATGCACGTCGAAATGGCGCCACAGGTGCTTCCAGGCCAGCACGTGCGTTGCCATCACGATCTCGAAGCGCCCTGCGCCAACGGCCGCCTTGCGCGCCGCCAATGCGCACTCCGAAATCGCATGATCCCGGGAGGTGTAGAGGGCCACCAGCTTTTCCAGCCGCAAAGTCTGACCTTGTTTCAGGGTGACATCGAATTCCTGCCCGATGGTTTTCTTGTCACGAATCAGCCGGCGTGAGGTTTCGTGTGGCACGCCGCCCACGAAAGCGCAGGTGCGCGCCACTTGCGCCACATGAAGGTGCGACTGAGTGGTGCGCACCACCAGGCACACGCTGTCGTCGCCGACAGCCTCGGCTGAAACCGGCTCCAGGTGCTGGTTGTCGAACTGGCGATAGAGCTTGGCGCCGGCGTTGACGACGCGCCCGTCGATCGCCGATCGCACCGTGACGCTTCCAGCCCAGTTGTCGGCCGTCAATGCCAAGTCGAGCGCGCCCAGATGCGTGTCGCTCATCGAGACCAGGCGTCGCTCTGCGAGTGTGCTGCGCCGCCCCTGTGCATCCTCGAAACTCAGGCTGCGCAACAGCATGCCGCGCCGCAGATCGAGCTCCTGACGGTAAGACAGGAGCTTGACGCTCCGCGCATCGAACCAACCGTCGTCGCCGATGCGGAACTCGAGCGCCAACCAGTTCGGAAAGTTCACGAGATCCTCGTTCTCGACGGTGCGCCCAGCGATCTCGGTGCGCAGCCGGTTGTAGCCGCCGGCCAGGTAGGTGCCGGGATAGTGAACGTCGTCGGCTCGCGCGCCCACAGCAGCACCCCGGGTCGCGAAGTAGCCGTTGCCGAGCGTGCACAACGCTTCGCGGACGCCCTCTTGCGCCGGATCGAATGCCTCGAACACCAACGACCATGCGGCAGGTGGCTCGAAGTCCACGCTGATTTGGGCCAGGTCGGTCACCACCACATCGGCGCCGCCGTCGCGCAGCGCTTGGGCCTGGCTGAGCCTGTCGACGCCGATGACCCGGCCGAAGCGGCCTGCACGCCCCGCTTCCACACCGGCGATCGCGTCTTCCACGACGACAGCGCGCGAAGCTTCCACGCCCAGCCGCCGCGCCGCCTCCAGAAACGCGTCCGGAGCCGGTTTGCCCCCGAGCCCGAGCCGGGTGGTGTCGACGCCGTCCACCCGCGTGTCGAACAGTTGAGCGATGTGGGCTGCGTCCAGAACTGCCGCACAGTTGTTGCTGGATGACACGACGGCGGTTTTGATGTCCTGCGCCCGAAGCGTGCGCACCAGCGCGATCGCCGACTCATAGGGCTCGACCCCATGCAGCTCCAGGTTCTGCAGGAAGTACCGGTCCTTGAGACTTCCGAGAGCGCGCACGCTTTGGACCTCGGGACCCTCGTCGGCCGAGCCCGTCGGCAGTTCGATTCCGCGTGCTTGAAGGAACGACCGCACACCGTCGTAGCGCGGCTTGCCATCGACATAGCGCGGGTAGTCGGTGCCGATATCGAATGGGACGAAAGAGTCACCATTCTCGGCTGCGCGCTGCTTGAGGAACCCGTCGAACAGCTTCTTCCAGGCCGTGGCGTGCACGCTGGCTGTTCGAGTCAGCACCCCGTCCAGATCGAACAGAACGGCATCGTAGTCACGCGGAGAAATCGTGAAGAGAACGGTCATCCAGCTTCCGGGCCCTAAACGCGCCCTAGACGCGGGAACGCTCGGTGGCAGGCACCTCAGCTGGCTCCCAGTACCCGTCGCGTCCGTAGTGCCGGTGCAAACGGAGTTCGTTGTCGCGCGCGAACGATTGGGACGGATCGTAGACGGGCGCGTCCTTGATCGCCTGACGCGTCAAGCCGACCGAGACGGTGCGGTCTGCCCAACTCACCGCTTCGATCCACTGCGGCGCAACCAGCGTCTGGTGACCGATCCACCAGTTGCTGGTGTCGACGACGAGGTAGCGCACGGCCCAGGTCTCGTCGTCGATCAGCATGCCGCTCACATGGCCGATGTCACCGTCGCTGGCGTGGATGTCGTAGCCCGTGATCGCAGCACCACTGCGCAGATGTGGGTCTGGTTTCTTGTCGCGACCGGCCTCGGCTTGCGCTCGGGCGTTCAGAGCTTCCGGCTGAATGTCCTGCGCAGTTCCGAAGCCTTCGTAGCCCGACAGCATCAGGCCCGGGACCATGCCTGCACCCCAGTAGCCCACGCCGCCCCAGTAGGCCGGATAGCCGTAATACGTCGCATAGTCCATCTCGTGCTGCCGCGTCACCGGCTTCTCGGAATCGACGTCGGGGCTGTTCTCGACCTGCGCCTGGGTGATCGAGACCGGGAGCAAACGCGCTGACCAGTCGGGCTCACCGATCGCCATCGGAGAGATCAGCACCCGTCGGCCGGAAAGCCAGCCACCGGTCTCGACGACGAGGTAACGCACGACCCACGCCTCGTCGTCGAGATAAAGATCCTTGACGTGGCCGATGTCGCCGTCGGCAGCACCGATGGTGTAGTCGTGCAGTTCCTTGAGGGTTCGCAACATGGACTCGCTCCTTCGGTTTCGTGGTGCGTGGAACCCGCCCGCAGGATCCGGCCTGCACGCTCGGTCCAACACGCCGACCGACAAGTCCCACGCTGGGTTGTTGAGCGGACTCTCTACGCGTTGCTGACCGTCGTCTGTTCGGCAGCGCACGGACGTTCGGCGAGCGTCACGCACACACTGCGAGCCGGCCCTCTGCCGCCACGCTCGGCGTGGTCGGTCCGGTCGTGCACGAAATGATTGGCCACCCCCACCCGAGGAGAAGCACATGCAGCTGGGAATGATCGGGCTCGGTCGGATGGGTGCGGGCATGGCGCGGCGCTTGATGAGAGCGGATCACGACTGCGTGGTCCATGACCAACGGCCCAACGCAGTCGCAGCGCTGGTCGCGGACGGTGGGGTTGGCGCGAATTCGCTGGCGGAGCTGAGCGCCAAGCTGACCCGGCCGCGCACGGTCTGGCTGATGGTGCCAGCCGGAATCGTCGATGCCGTGCTCGATGAGCTGGCGCCGCACCTCGAGCCTGGCGACACCGTCGTCGACGGCGGCAACTCGTACTACCGCGATGATGCTCGACGCGCGAAGCAGCTCACCGCCGCGGGCCTGCACCATGTCGATGTCGGCACCAGCGGCGGCATCGCCGGCGAAGCGCGTGGCTACTGCCTGATGATCGGCGGCGAGAACGCGATCGTCGAACACCTGACGCCGGTCTTCCGGGCGCTGGCGCCCGGCGTCGCGGCGGCAGCGCGCACGCCGGGTCGCAAGGGCGAAGTCACTCCGGCCGAGAACGGTTTCCTGCATTGCGGCCCGGCGGGCGCAGGCCACTTCGTCAAGATGGTCCACAACGGCATCGAGTACGGCTTGATGGCGGCGTATGCCGAAGGCCTGAACATCCTGCGCAACGCCAACATAGGCCAGCGACAGCAAACCAGCGACGCCGAGACCACACCGCTGCGCGATCCCGAGTTCTACCGCTACGAGATGGCGCTGCCGGAAATCGCCGAGGTCTGGCGCCGTGGCAGCGTGATCGGCTCGTGGCTGCTCGATCTCACCGCTGGTGCGCTGCTGCAGGACCCATCGCTCAGTGGCTTCGACGGCCGCGTGTCCGATTCGGGCGAAGGCCGCTGGACCTTGCAGGCGGCGATCGAAGAAGCCGTTCCGGCGCCGGTGTTGAGCGCGGCCCTGTACGAGCGCTTCGCGTCACGCGGCGAGGCAGACTTCGCCAATCAACTGTTGTCGGCCATGCGGCACGCCTTCGGCGGCCACCTCGAGAAGCCCCCAGAAGGTGCGCGATGAGCATTGCGACCATTGACGGCCGAAGCCGGGCGGCGATCTCTGACGTGGTCTTCCTGCTCGACGTGGACAACACGCTGCTCGACGGTGACCGCATCGTCAACGACCTGCGCGCCTACCTGAAGGGCACCTTCGGCGTCTGCAGCGCGCAACGCTATTGGGCGATCTTCGACACGTTGCGCGAGCAGCTGGGCTATGTCGACTACCTGGGCGCCCTGCAACGTTACCGGCTCGATGTCGACCAGGGCAGTGCCGAAGAGCAGCGGCTGTTGATGATGTCCTCCTTCCTCATCGACTACCCGTTCGCCGACCGGCTGTATCCGCGTGCGCTTGAAGTCGTCCGGCGCCTGGGCCAGTTCGGTTCCACGGTGATCCTGACCGATGGCGACGTCGTGTTCCAGCCGCGCAAGCTGCAGCGCTCTGGCCTGTGGGACGCCGTGGACGGCCGTGCGCTGGTCTATGTGCACAAGGAACGGATGCTGGATGCCGTGCAACGGCACTATCCCGCACGTCACTATGTGATGGTCGACGACAAGCTCCGCATCCTGGCTGCCATGAAGGCGCTCTGGCGGGAACGGCTGACCACCATCTTCCCGCGCCAGGGCCATTACGCCCTGGACCCGAAAATCGTCGCCGCCGAGCCGGCTGCCGACATCACGATCGGATGCATCGGCGAGCTCGCTGACCTCGATCTTTCGCCAGCGCTGTGGTCCCGCAGCGAGGAGACGTGCACGAGCCTGGTCGGCGCAAGCGCTTGACACCATGGACAGCGAGATCGGCCCTCTCGTCCGCAAGCCGTCACCGCACTCCCTGTCTGCCAAGCAGTCCGCGGTCATGGACTTGTGCTTGCGCCGGGGAAGTGCCCAGGCGGTGGCACAGGAGCTGGGTGTGTCCAGGCCTTCGCTGTACAACTGGAAGAATCAGCTGCTCAGCGACGAGGCGTTGGCATCCATGAAGGCCCAGCAAGACCCCTCGCCAGGCTCGGAGCGAGATGGGCTCGAACAGGAGCTCGAACGACTTCAACGAGACGTCAAGCGCCTGAAGCTCGAACAGGACATCTTGAAGAAGGCGAACGACCTCCTAAAAAAAGAACTGGGCATCGATCAGCAGCTCCTGACGAATC
>JBDSMV010000157.1:0-7707 GCA_039915715.1 Rubrivivax sp.
CAACAAGCCCGCAACCTTGGTCGCCGAGTCGTACTTGGTCTGGTCCGCGAGGTAGCGGGCCAGGTCGTTGTAGGCGCTTGCGAAGCCCTTGATGGCGTCGGAGATCGCGGTCTTGTCGGCTGTCACGGTGATCGCCACTTCGGTGGCGCTCTCCCGGTTCAGGTTCAGGGTCAGGCCGTCGACCACGCCGCTGACCTGGTTGGTGGCCGAAACGATCTCGACCCCGTTGATCGTGGCGCGTGCGTCGTTGGCGGACTGCGACAGTTGCAGGCTGCCGGAACCCGCGGCCGGGTCGTAGGCGAAACGTGACAGCCCCGTGCCGTCCGCGACCTGCCCGTCGTCGTCGGCGACACCGATGCGGAATCCGTTCTCTTCGCCGGTCGTTGTCGACCGAAGCGCCAGCCGCACGCCGCTCGCATCGGTGATGAGCGAGGCAGACACGCCGGCGCCAGCGCTGTTGATCTTGTCGCGCAGCGTCTGCAGCGTGTCACCCGCGCCGATCGTCAACGTCACTGCCGTGCTGCCGTCCTTGGGCGCGAACGACGACTGCGTTGCGTTCCACTTGCCGAGCTCCAGCGTCAGGGTGCCGCTGCCGACGGTGTCGCCACTGCTGGCCAGCGCCGTGCCGGACGCCAGGGTCTGGCCGCGGGCCAGGGCCTGCACGGTCAGCGCGTAACTGCCCGCGGTGGCATTGGAGCCGACCGCAGCGGCGACCACCGCCGGGTCACTGACCGTGGCGCTGGTGCGGCTCCACAGCGTGCTGTCGTTGAGCTTGTTGGCAGCCGTTTGCAGCGCCCCGAAATAGCCGCTGACCTTGCCGAAGGACGACACCTGCGATTGCAGGCGGTTGGCCTTGGCCTGCATCAGCGACAACGGCCGGCGCTCCAGCGCCACCAGCTGCGTGACGAGGCCGTTCAGGTCGAGGCCGCTGCCGACGCCGAGCGATGTAAGGGTTGCCATGAGAGTCTCCTCGGCGGGCTGCGGGTTTGTCGCAGGTGTCGCCTGCGCAACGGATCGGGCCACCCACGGGAGATGACCGCTGCCGTCTTATCGGCGTGCGAGGACAAGCCTTGAGCGCGATCGGTCGGGCGCCGTGCGCCTTGCGCGCCGCGGCCACGGCGCGGGCGCGGTTCCCCCGGTCAGCGCTGCAGCAGCGCCAGCACCTGCTGCGGCAGCTGGTTGGCTTGCGCCACCATGGCATTGCCGGCTTGCTGCAGGATGTTGGCGCGTGACAGGTTCGAGGTTTCGGCGGCGTAGTCGGCGTCCATGATGCGGCTGCGTGCAGCGCTCTGGTTTTCGGCGCTGACCTGCAGCGTGGCAATCACGTTCTCGAAGCGGTTCTGGACCGCGCCGAAGGTGGCGCGCTGACTGTTGACCGCGTTGATGGCACCGTCCAGGCCGGCGATGGCTGCCTGTGCACCGGTGGCGTCGGAACCGCTGATCTGGAGCGCTGGCCCGTTGGTGCCGGTCAGCACGTCGGTGCCCAGCACGGTGTTGATGCCGGTGTTGTTCGCCCAGCCGAATCCAGCGACCGAGATCTGGTCGAGGTCGGTGGTGTTGTTGGCCCCGATCTGGAAGGTGTAGGTGTCGGTTGCCGCAGAGGCCAGGATGCTGCGGCCGTTGAACTGCGTGCCGGCCAGGGTGCGGGTGGCTTCCTGCGCCAGCTGCACGAACTCTTCGTTCAGGCTGGTGCGGTCGGCGTCGCTGTTGGTGCCGTTGGCGGCCTGCACGGCCAATTCCCGCATGCGCTGGAAGATGTCGCCGATCTTGCCCAGCGCGCCTTCACCGACCTGCGCCATCGAGATGCCGTCGTTGGCATTGCGCATCGCGACATTCATGCCGCGCGCCTGGGAATTCATGCGCTCGGCGATCGCCAGGCCGGCGGCGTCGTCCTTGGCACTGTTGACGCGCAGCCCCGACGACAGGCGTTGCATGGACGTGGCCAGCGACGACTGGCTCATGCTCAGGTTGCGCTGAGCGTTGAGCGAAACGAGGTTGGTGTTGATGGTCTGGGCCATGGTGCGATCTCCTTGCGGCTGAGGGTCGGTCTACGTATGCGGTGGGTGCGCCGGACGACGCGTGACCGAAGCGCTGGAGTCGAAGGCTACGGGGGTCCGGACCCGGCGATCGCAGGAAATGAAGTCGGCAAACCGTGCATTTCGCCACCGAGGCGCGCCAGACGACAAAGGGCCCGCCGTTGCCGGCGGGCCCTTTTTCAGGAGGCGAGAAAGCTCTGGAGCGATCAGCGCAGCAGCGACAGCACCTGCTGCGGCAGCTGGTTGGCCTGCGCCACCATCGCGTTGCCGGCCTGTTGCAGGATGTTGGCACGCGACAGGTTCGACGTCTCGGCCGCGTAGTCGGCGTCGACGATGCGGCTGCGGGCGGCGAGCTGGTTCTCGGTGCTGATCTGCAGCGTCGAGATCACGTTCTCGAAGCGGTTCTGCACCGCGCCGAAGGTGGCGCGCTGGCTGTTGACGGCCGTGATGGCGTCGTCGAGGCCGGCAATGGCGGCTTGTGCGGCGGCCTGTCCGGTGGCTGCGTCCGTGCCGTTGATCTGCAAGGTGGGCGTACCGGTGCCCGTCAGGATGTCGGTGCCCAGCACCGCGTTGATGCCGGTGTCGGCCGCCCAGCCGAAGCCTGCCACCGAGATCTGGTCCAGATCCGTGGTGTTGTTGGCGCCGATCTGGAAGGTGTAGTTGGCGCCCGCCGTAGCGGCCAGGATGTTCTGGTTGTTGAATTGCGTGCCGCCCAGCGTGCGGGTGGCTTCCTGCGCCAGCTGCACGAACTCCTGGTTCAGGCTGGTGCGGTCGGCATCGCTGTTGGTGCCGTTGGCCGATTGCACCGCCAGTTCCCGCATGCGCTGGAAGATGTCGCCGACCTTGCCGAGCGCGCCTTCACCGGTTTGCGCCAGCGAGATCGCGTCGTTGGCGTTGCGCATCGCCACGCTCATGCCGCGGGCCTGAGAGTTCATGCGTTCCGAGATCGCCAGGCCGGCGGCGTCGTCCTTGGCGCTGTTGATGCGCAGGCCGGACGAGAGGCGCTGCATCGAGGTTGCAAGCGAAGACTGGCTCATGCTCAGATTGCGCTGCGCATTCAGTGAGACCAGGTTGGTGTTGATTGTCTGAGCCATGAAAAATTCTCCGATCGGTTGATGAGCACAGGCATCTGCCAGGCCGGCGCCGCTGTTTCCTGTTCAGCAAAACGCACGTCGCCCGCCTGTTGGGTCTGTCGGATCCGAACCCTGCGCTGTCTTCGCCCCATGAAGTTGGGGGCTCGACCGGTTGTGGTCCGGACACTGTGCCGAGCAATTCGCCGGCACATGGGATGCATTTCGTCCCGGTCGCAGAAAGCTTTAGCCCCGGATGCAGCCAGCGCGCATTTGTCCGTCGGAGAAGACCGGTCCCGGCGCCGCATTTTCGGCGCTGGTCCGCCCGCGCACACCCGAGGATCGAGAGCCTGGCGCCCTGTGCGGCGCGACACCACGGGCATCCCATGCAAGCACCAGAACGCAGACTTCATATCGGTGGGCGCCAGATCAGGCAAGGCTGGGAGATCCTGGACGTGAATGCCGCTGCGCATGTCGACCATGTCGGCGACGCGGTCGACCTGGCCCGGTTCGCCGACGCGACGTTCGTCGAGATCTATGCGTCCCATGTGTTGGAGCACTTCGACTACAAGGACGGCCTTGCCGCGGCGTTAAGGGAATGGCACCGCGTGCTGGCGCCAGGAGGCGTGCTGCGCTTGTCGGTGCCTGACATCGACGCCCTGGCGCGGCTTTTGTTGCAGAAGGACCGGCTGGATGTGAACCAGCGCTTCCATGTGATGCGCATGATCTTCGGCGGGCATCTCGACGCCCACGACTACCACCTGGTCGGCCTCAACGAAGAGTTCCTGACCGGCTTCCTGGGGCAGGCCGGGTTCACCGGCTTGCAGCGCGTGGGTGGTCACCGGCTCTTCGAGGACACCAGCGGCATGGTCTTCGCTGGTCTCCCGATCAGCCTCAACCTGGTGGCTCGGAGGGCCGCTGCCGTGCCACCCATGGCGTTGGCGGCCGAAGCCGCACTGGCCACAACCTGAAGGTCTGGATGCCATGGAACGCACCCTCGAACGTCCCCACGAGGCGCCCACGACGCCGGCTCCGCCCGATTCGGCAAGCGACCCGGCCCGTCTGCAGTGGCTGCAGGGCGTGGAACTGGGCAAGGCACGGCGCTGGCCCGACGCCGCCCGAGCGTTCGGCCGTGCGGCGCGCATGGATCGCACCGACCCCCTCTACTGGCTGAACCTGGCCCACGCCCAGCGCTACATCGGCTCGCCGACCCGTTCGCTTGCCGCCGCACGGCGCTGCCTGCAGCTGGAGCCGACGCATGCCCTGGCGCTCAAGCTGGCGGGGGTCAGCCTCGTGTCACTGCATCGCCATGCCGAAGCCGTGGCGGTGTTCGAGACCCTGGACGCCAGTGACCAGACCGAAACCGACGCGATGCTGCTGCATGCCTCGTCGCTGCAGGCGCTGCTGCGCTTCGGCGACGCGAGCAAGGTGTTGCTGCGGCTGCTGGCGCGAGACCCGGGTCATGTGAAGGCGCACGCGCTGCTGGGCGACTGCTGCCGTGACCAGGGCCTCAAACGCGAGGCTGTCGAATGCATGCGCACCGTCATCGCGCTGGAACCGAACCACGTCGAGGCGCATGTGCGGCTGTCGTTCGAGAAGCGCCACCTGGCCGAGTGGAATCACTTCGACGGCGACCTGCAACACCTGCAGGCGCTGGTGGAGGGACTGCCCATCGGTCTGCCCAAGGTTTGCGCGGCCTTCGGGCTGCTGTCGTTGCCGCTGGCACCCGAGTTGCAACTGCAGGCTGCGCGCAGCGAGGCGCTGGCAATGGCACAGGGCGTGCAGATCTTGCCGCCGGTCGATCGTGCGTCGCGCCGCCAAAGCCGCGTGCGGCTGGGCTGGATGTCTTATGACTTTCGCAACCACCCGGTGGCCCAGCTGCTGGCACCGGTGCTCGAATGCCTGGACCGTGAGCGCTTCGAGGTCGTGCTGTATTCGATCGGCCCCGACGATGGGTCGGCGCAACGCGCCCGGCTGCAGGCCTGCGCCGATCGTTTCGTCGACCTGAACGGGTGCTCCGACCAGCAGGCCGCCCAGCGCATTCGAGACGACGGCATCGATCTGCTGGTGGACCTGATGGGCCATACCCGCGGCCAACGCATGGCCGTGCTGGCGCGGCAGCCGGCGCCGGTGCAGGTCAGCTACCTGGGGTTCCCGGGCAGCACCGGCGCCGAGTTCATCGACTACCTGATCGGCGACCCGCTGGTGACGCCGCTGGCACTGGCGCCGCTGTACAGCGAAAAGCTGGCGCAGTTGCCGGGTTGCTTTCAGCCCAACGGACGCGACCGACCGATCCCGCGGCCGGCCTCGCAGCCGATCTCGCGGTCGCCTTCCCGGCCGACAGCCCGCGCCGAAGCCGGCCTGCCCGACGACGCCTTCGTGATGTGCGCCTTCAATCACACCTACAAGATCCTGCCCGAGGCCTTCGGGGTCTGGTGCGACGTGATGCGGGTGGTGCCGCATGCGGTGCTGTGGCTCAAGCAGACCAACGATCAACTGCATGACAACGTGCGCCGCGAAGCCACCGCGCGCGGCGTTGATGCATCACGCATCGTGTTCGCCCGCAACCTGTCGATCGAGGAGCACTACCTGCGGTTGGCGCTGGCCGACGTCTTCGTCGACACCTGGCCCTACAACGCCCACACCACCGCAGCCGACGCGCTGTGGGCTGGCGTGCCGGTGGTGACGTTGCATGGCAACGGATTCGCATCGCGGGTGGCGGCCAGCTGCCTGGACGCGGCCGGTATCGGCGAGTTGGCCTTCGAAACCGTCGACGACTACCGTTTCGCCGTCGTGGCGCTGGCCCGCGACCCGGCCCTGCTGGCTGGCTACCGCCGCCACTTGCAGGATCAGCGCCTGCAGATGCCGTTGTTCGACAGCCAACGCCAGGCCCGCGCGCTGGAAGCGTTGCTGCTGCGGATGGTGCTGCGCTGGCGCAACGGCCTGGCGCCGGACCATCTGCCTGCAATGCCCGAGCTGCCTGCGCTGGATGGCCGATCCCCGGCCGACTGCGCCATGGCGCAGTCGGCTCAGCCGGAGTGGTTGCCCAGCGCCTGCAAATAGGCTTCGCAGCGCGCCAACTGCGCCAGGCTCACGTACTCGTCGGCCTGGTGCGCCTGCGAGATCGAGCCCGGCCCGCACACCACCGACGCCATCCCGGCGCGCTGGAACAGCCCCGCCTCGGTGCCGAAGGCCACCAGCGTGGTCGCATCGGTGCCTGCCAGTTGCTGTGCCAGTTGCACCGCGGGGTCGCCCGGCGGCGCCTGGAACGACGGCATCTCGGTGATCGATTCGAAGCCGAAACCGGTGCTGGCATCGACCGCCTGCATCGCCGGCTGCAGGCCCGCGGCGTACTCGATCACCTGGCGTTGCAGCGCCTGCACGTCGGCACCCGGCAGGTCGCGGAACTCGTAGTGGAAGCGGCAGTCTTCGGGTACCACGTTGTCGGCGATGCCACCTTCGACCACGCACACCGCGGCGGTGGTGTAGGGCACGTCGTAGCCGGCGTGGTGCGGGCCGCTGTCGCGCAGGGTGTCGGCGATGCCGCTGATGCGGGCGATCACGCGCGCTGCGGCTTCGACCGCGTTGACCGCCAGCGGGGTCTGCGACGAATGCGCCGCCTTGCCGCGCACGCAGCAGCGCCAGCGCCAGACGCCCTTGTGGGCGATGGCCGGCACCATCTCGGTCGGCTCGCCGATCAGGCACAGCCGCGGCGCGATGCCGGCGTCCTTCAGATCGGCGATCAGCTGCTTGGCACCCATGCCGCCGGTTTCCTCGTCGTAGCTGAACGCGTAGTGCAGCGCAAAAGGCAGGTCGGCTTGCAGCCAGCGTTCGGTCTGCGCCACCACCACGCCGATGTAGCCCTTCATGTCGGCGCTGCCGCGGCCGTACAGGCGGCCGTCGCGCACGTCCGCACCCAGCGGGTCGACAGTCCAGGCCTGGCCGTCCCAGGGCACGGTGTCGGTGTGGCCCGACAGCACGATGCCGTTCGGTATGCCTTCGCCGATCGTCGCGAACAGGTTGGCTTTGCGGCCCTCGTCGTCGCGCGTGATGCGCAGCGGCACGCCGAGCGTGCGCAGGTGGTCGGCGATGCACTCGATCAGCGCCAGGTTGGGCTCGCGGTCTGTTTCGGACCAAGACTTTTGCGATTTCTGTGGCAGAAGGGCGAAGTGATGACCCCAAGAGGCTTGCCGCTGTCGCTCTTGGCGATCACGCTCTGGGCTTCCACGGCCAGCGGCTCCGAATCCCTGGCGATCCATCCGCCCGCCCTCCAACTGCGTGGCCCGGAAAGCGTCCAGCAGGTCGCCGTCTCAACCAACTTCGGGCGCGACGCCTCCTCGCCGGGTTACTCGATCTCTGATCCAAAGGTCGCGACCGTCGATGCCGCCGGGCTTGTCTCGCCCACGGGCGACGGATCGACCGTGCTTACGGTCCAAAGCGGCGACTCGATCGCGACCGCGCTTGTGACCGTGCGCGACTTCGCCTCGCCGCCCCCAGTCCATTTCGCCAACCATGTGGTCCCGATCTTCACGAAACTCGGGTGCAACTCGGGCGGATGCCACGGTAAAGCCAGCGGGCAGAACGGCTTCCGGCTCAGCCTT
>JBDSMV010000183.1:0-10554 GCA_039915715.1 Rubrivivax sp.
GCCCCGTTCCTTGTCCAGCACCCGCTCGCGTGCGGCGGGCTCCAGGAAGCGCACGTCTTCGGTCAGCACGCGGTGCGCATGCTGGGCGCCGGCATAGGCGTGCACCAGGCTCGTGATCAGGTTGCGCAGGTGGGGTTCGGGCGCCAGGCCGGTGGCGCGCGCTTGGGCCGTTTGCTCGTCGACCAGCGCCTGCAGCCGCGACACATGGGTGTCGGCAATCACCACCAGAAGCGCCTGTTTAGTCGGCACATAGTGGTATAGCGACGCCTTCGACAAGCCGCAGGCATCGGCCACCTGCTGCACCGATGTGGCGGCGTAGCCATGGCGTGCGAACAGCCGCGCCGCTTGCGCGGCGATTGCAGCCAACTGGTCGCCGTAACCGGCAGCGCGTCCTCTGGCCATATGCGGTTCGACGCTACCTTTCGTCAAACGACAGCACCACGCGCTCGGTCAGCGGGTGGGCCTGGCACGTCAGCACGAAGCCGGCTGCGACCTCGGCGGCGTCGAGCGCAAAGTTGCGCTCCATTCGCACTGCACCTTCGAGCACCTTGGCGCGGCAGGTGCCGCAGACGCCGGAGGTGCAGGAATAAGGCACCTCGAGCCCCGCCGCCGAGGCGCAGTCGAGGATGCTGGCCTGCTCGCGCTGAAATTGCAGGTCGCGCTGCAGGCCGTCGCGGATGATCGTCACGCAGGACTGCTCGGCGTCGCCAGGCTGCGGTCGGTGGACGATGGCATCGACCGCGACGGTGGCCGATGTGGGCGACGCAACCGATGCATCCGCTGCCGGCACGCCGAAGCGTTCGATGTGGATGCGTTCTTTGGCCACGCCAGCGGCCAGCAAAGCAGCTTCGGCTTCGTCGTTCATCTGGAACGGACCGCAGACATAGGCTTCGGCGATGGTGGCGGGTATCACCGGGCCGGCCAGAAAATCGGCCAGCTTGTGGCGGTCCATCTGCCCCTGGTTGAGCGGCGCGTCGGTGTGCTCGTCCGAGAACACATGGTGCAGCGCCAGCCTCGACAGATGGCGGTTCTTCAGGTCATCCAGCTCTTCCTTGAACATCGTCGAGCGCAGCAACCGGTTGCCGTAGATCAGCGTGAAGCGGCTCATCGGTTCGCGCGCCAGCACCGTCTTCATGATCGACAGGATCGGCGTGATGCCGCTGCCGCCGGCGATGCCCAGGTGGTGGCGGCGCGCACCGGGCTCGATGGCCACGAAAAAGCGGCCCTGCGGCGCCATCACATCGAGGGTGTCGCCGGGGCGCAGGTGGTCGTTGATCCAGTTGGAAAAGACCCCGCCGCGCACCTTGCGCACCCCTACCCGCAACTCGCCGTCGTCGATGCCGGCGCAGATCGAATACGAGCGCCGCAGGTCGGTGCCGGCCAAAGTCTTGCGCAAGTTCAGGTACTGGCCCTGGGTAAAGCCGAAGACCTCGCGCAACGAGGGCGGCACCTCGAAGCACACGACCACGGCTTCCGCCGTGTCGGGCTCGACCGAGCGAACCCGCAGCGGGTGAAAGAGCGGTGTCAACGTACCGCTCCACGATCGGAAACACAAAGCGCCGCGCAACCGGTCCTGCTGCGCCGCCGGCGCGTACCAGCGCAAGCGACGATGCGCGAGCGAAGCGCAGCGCCCCCACCAAGAAAAGCCGCGGAACCGGCTTTGCCGGGCCGCAGGCGAACGGCTCCTCGGGGGGCAGCGAGCGCCAGTGAGCGTGGGGGCTCCATCTAAAGCGGCTTGAAATGCTCGAACGGCTCGCGACACGCGCGGCAGCGATACAGGGCCTTGCAGGCGGTCGAGCCGAAGGCCGACAGGCGTTCGGTGTCGCGGCTGCTGCAGCGCGGGCAGGGCACCACCTCGTGGCGCGCAAAGAAGCGGATCGGCACGGCGCCGTCATCGCGCACGGCCTGCACCGGCCCCGGCGGCGCAATGCCGTAGTCGGTGAGCTTGCGGCGGCCTTCGGCACTGATCCAGTCGGTGGTCCAGGCCGGTGCACGCCGCAAGCCGATGCGCACCGGAGCCAGGCCGGCGGCAACTATCGCCTCGCGCACCTGTTGCTCGATGACTTCGGTGGCAGGGCAGCCGCTGTACGTAGGGGTCAGCACCACCTCGATCGCGTCGCCGTGGTCCAGCACCTCGCGCACGATGCCCAGGTCGGTGATCGACAGCGCCGGCACCTCGGGGTCGAGCACCTGCGACACCGCGGCCCAGGCGCGGTCGGTGCGCGAACCGTTGCCGGCGTCGAAAGGCAGCGGCGCACTCACCACACCCCCCCCGGGAAACTGCGCTGAAGGTGCTGCATCTCGGCCAGCAGAAAGCCCATGTGCTCGCTGTGCACCCCGCGCTTGCCGGTGCTGCGGAAAGCGCCGGTGACGGGGACTGGCACCTTTGCTTCGGCGCAGACCGCGGTCATCGCCGCCAGCCACGGCGCCCGCAATTCGCTCCAGCGCGGGCCGATGCCGCTGGCCGCTGCGGCATCGTCGATGGCGTCACCGTCGAACCACTCGGCGCCATACGGCCACAGCCGTGACATCGCCGCCGCACAGCGCCCGGCAGACTCCTCGGTCCCGTCCCCCAGACGCACCAGCCAGTCGGCGGCATGCTGCTGGTGGTAGCGCGATTCCTTGACCGCCTTGGCGGCGATGCCGGCCAGATCGCCGTTCGACGAGTGCCCGGCCAGCCGCTGCCACAGCAGCCGGCAGAAGGTGGCCACCATCAGGTTGCGCAGCACCGTGAAAGCAAAATCGCCACGCGGCAACTCGACCAGCGTGACATTGCGGTAGTCGCGTTCGTCGCGCAGAAAGGCGAGCTGGTCTTCGTCGAGGATCGGTTGATTCAAGCTGCCGGCCAACGACAGCACCGCCCGCGCCTGCCCGATCAGATCGAGCGCCATGTTCGACAGCGCAATGTCCTCTTCCAGCACCGGCGCATGCCCGCACCATTCGGCCGTGCGCTGGCCGTGGATCAGGCACAGGTCGCCGATGCGCAAGAGGTATTGCAGCGAGGGGTCTCCGGACACGGTGATCGAGGCTTGCATCGTGGCGTCGGCTACATGTGGTCAACGGAACCGGGCAACTTGTAGAAGGTCGGGTGGCGGTAGACCTTGTCTTCAGCCGGATCGAAATACATCGACTTGTCACCGGGGTCGCTGGCGGTTATCTGGTCCGAGCGCACGACCCAGATGCTGCTGCCTTCCCGGCGCCGGGTGTAGACATCGCGCGCCAGCTGGATCGCCATCTGCGGGTCGGACGCATGCAGGCTGCCGCAGTGCTTGTGGTCGAGCCCGGCCTTGCTGCGCAGGAAGACTTCCCACAGCGGCCATTCGGCTTGCGCGGGCCGGGCAGGCGCTGCTGCCGATCCGGCACCGGGCGTCATGCGGCGAGCCTCTGTGCATCGTCCCGTAGCGCCTGCTTCGACGCATGCGCCATCGCCGCTTCCCGGACCCAGGCCCCGTCGTCCCAGGCCTGCACCCGCGCCTGCAGCCGTTCGCGGTTGCAAGGGCCGTCGCCTTTGACCACGCGCCAGAACTCGTCCCAGTCGATGGCGCCGAAATCGCATTGGCCACGGTCGTCGTTCCACTTCAGATCGGGGTCCGGGAACGTCACCCCCAGCACCTTGGCCTGCTCGATGGCCGCATCGATGAACTTCTGCCGCAACTCGTCGTTGGACACCCGCTTGATGCCCCAGCGCATGCTCTTCTCGCTGTTGGGCGACTGGTCGTCGGGCGGGCCGAACATCATGATCGACGGCCACCACCAGCGATTGACCGCGTCCTGCACCATGGCGCGTTGCGCATCGGTGCCTTCCTTCATCATCACCAGCAGGCTGTCGAATCCCTGCCGCTGGTGGAAGCTCTCTTCGCGGCAGATGCGCACCATCGCCCGCGCATACGGCGCATAGCTGCAGCGGCAGATCGGCACCTGGTTCATGATCGCCGCGCCGTCCACCAGCCAGCCGATGGTGCCGACATCGGCCCAGCTCAAGGTCGGGTAGTTGAAGATGCTGCTGTACTTGGCGCGGCCCGTGTGCAGGGCGTCCAGCATCTGGTCGCGCGAGGTGCCGAGCGTCTCGGCGGCGGCATACAGATACAGGCCATGCCCGGCTTCGTCCTGCACCTTGGCCAGCAGGATGGTCTTGCGCTTGAGGGTCGGTGCACGCGTGATCCACCGGCCTTCGGGCAGCATGCCGACGATCTCGCTGTGCGCATGCTGGCTGATCTGCCGCACGAGCGTCTTGCGGTAGTCCTCGGGCATCCAGTCCTTGGCTTCGATGAAGTCGCCGGCGTCGATGCGGGCGTCGAAGCGTTGCTGCAGTTGCGGGTCTTCGGCTGCTCGCAGCGGCCTGGCGCTTTCCGTGGCCGCGGCGTTCATGGCTTGGGTGGTCATGGTGGGTTTCCTTCAAATGCTTCAAGAACGGCGCTGATCGATCACGCGGCGCGCTTTGCCGACCAGCGTGCGCTCTATCGATTCGGGCGGCAGCACTGCAACGGTCGCGCTGACACCCACCATCGACTTGATGCGATGCGTCAGCCAGGTGCTGATCTGCTCGCGTTCATCGTGTTCGCCCGCCCCGCCGAGCTGCAGTTCGCAACGCACCTCCAACGCATCGAGCGCGCCATCGCGCGTCACCACCAACTGATACTGCCCCGACAGCTTCGGGTGTTGCAGCACCAGTTCCTCGATCTGGGTGGGAAACACATTGACGCCGCGGATGATCAGCATGTCGTCGCTGCGGCCGACGATCTTGCCCATGCGCCTGAACGAACGCGACGTGGGCGGAAGCAGCCGCGTCAGGTCGCGGGTGCGATAACGGATGATCGGCAGCGCTTCCTTGGTCAGCGACGTGAACACCAGTTCGCCTTCTGCGCCGTCGGGGAGCACCGCCCCGGTGTCGGGGTCGACGATCTCGGGATAGAAGTGGTCTTCCCACACCACCGGGCCGTCTTTGGATTCGATGCACTCGCTGGCCACACCCGGGCCCATCACTTCCGACAGACCGTAGATGTCGACCGCGTCGAGCCCGGCGTTGCGTTCCAGCTCGGTGCGCATCGCCTCGGTCCAGGGCTCGGCGCCGAAGATGCCGACCTTCAACGACGACGCGGCCGCATCGAGCCCCTGGCGGTGAAACTCTTCGCAGATCACCTGCATGTAGCTGGGCGTGACCATGATCAGATCGGGCTTCAGATCATGAATCAGTTGCACCTGCTTCTCGGTCTGCCCACCCGACATCGGGATCACTGTGCAGCCGGCGCGCTCGGCCCCGTAGTGCGCGCCGAGCCCGCCGGTGAAGAGGCCGTAGCCATAGGCCACGTGGACGATGTCGCCGGCTCGCCCGCCGGCGGCGCGAATCGAGCGTGCCACCAGGTCGGCCCAGTGCTCGATGTCCTGCCGGGTGTAGCCCACCACGGTCGGTTTGCCGGTGGTGCCCGACGAGGCGTGGATGCGCAGCACCTGCTCGCGTGGCACCGCGAACATGCCGAAGGGGTAGTTGTCGCGCAGGTCACTCTTGACCGTGAACGGGAAGCGCGACAGATCGGCCAGCTCGCGGAGGTCTTCGGGTCGCAGACCGGAAGCGTCGAAGGCGCTTCTGTAGTGCGGCACGTGGTCGTAGGCATGCTTGAGCGTGGCCCGCAAACGCTGCAGTTGCAGTGCGGTGATCTCGTCGCGGCTGGCGCATTCGATCGGCTCGAGGTCACCGGGGGCGGGGCTTCTGACAGGCATCGGCGGTGGTCCTCGGGTCGAGCTCAGTCGGGCACCGAAGGCCGGCCGGCGATGGCGTGCGAGCGTCCGCGGAACGCGGCGATGCGTTGCTGCTGGCCGTTGCGCACATCGACGTCGTAGACCCCGGTGCGGCGGCCGCGCGACAGCACGGTTGCGGTGGCGGTCAGCACATCGCCCAGCCGCGCCGGTGCCAGCAACTCGATCGCGAATCCTGCCGCCACGGTCATCTTGTTGCCGGCGTTGCAGGCGTACGCGAAGGCGGTGTCGGCCAGGGTGGCGATCAGCCCGCCATGGCAGGTGGCATGGCCGTTCAGCATGTGCGGGCGCACGGTCATCGTCACCGTGGCACTGTCGGGGCCGATGGCGGTCACTTGCAGGCCCAGGTGCTGCGCGGCCTGGTCGCGGGCGAAGAGCCGCTCGCGCACCGATTCGGCAATGGCTTGTTGATCGGCATCGGCATCGAAAGCAGTGGCCGCATCCATCGCTCAGCGGTCCTTGAACACCGGCGCACGCTTGGCGCCGAACGCCGTCACGCCTTCGCGGAAATCGTGCGCACGGCCCAATTCGCCCTGCACCCGCGCTTCTTCGGTCAGCGCATCGTCCATCGACAACTGCTGCGAGGCATCGATGGCCAGCCGTGTCGCTACCAGCGCGCGCGTCGGCATTGCGGCCAGGCGTTGCGCCAGGGTCAATGCGTCGGCCGCCAGCGCGCCGTCGTCGACGCAGCGCCAGATCAGCCCCAGCCGCTCGGCATCGGCAGCCGGCAGCTTGTCGCCCAGCATTGCGAGGCCGATCGCTTGCGCGCGACCCACCAGACGCGGCAGCAGCCAGGTGCCACCGGCATCGGGGATCAGGCCGATCTTCGAGAACGCCTGCACGAAGCTGGCCGACCGCGTCGCCAGCACGATGTCGCAACTGAGCGCGATGTTGGCGCCGGCCCCGGCGGCCACGCCGTTGACCGCGCACACCACCGGCAGCGGCAGGCTGCGCAAGCGCTGCACCAGCGGCTTGTACAGGCGCAGCACCACACCGCCGACATCAGCCCCTTCGGCCATCGCCGGGTCTGCCAGGTCCTGCCCGGCGCAGAAGCCGCGGCCGTTGCCGGTCAGCAGCAGGCAGCGGGTGGCGGGGTCGGCGGCGGCGTCGTTCAGCGCGCCCATCAACTCGCCATGCATCGCGGTCGTCAATGCATTCAGCGCCGCGGGGCGGTTGAGCGTCAGGGTGCGGACGGCGCCCGTCTGGGTGACGAGGACGGTGGCTTCGCTCACGGTGCCTTTCGAAGGGGTCGCAGCAACGGCCGCCTCGGGAGAGGGGCCGCATGCGGGGTGGTGGGTCGGCTGAAGTTGCATCGAAACAGATTCGACCGAGCGGTCGGGAATGATAGCGGCCCGGGTTCGCGCCTGCAACGTCAGCAATGCTTGCGGCGTTGGGAGCGGCATCGGCATCGGCATCGGCATCGGGCCATGCCAGACTGCGCCCGATGAACCTCACCCACCCCATCCGCGGCTGCGACGCGCTGGTGCAGACGCTGCAGGCTGCCGGTGTGCCGCGCTTGTTCACGTTGTCGGGCAACCATGTGATGCCGGTCTTCGATGCCGCATTCGGCGCGGGTCTGCCGCTGGTGCACACCCGCCACGAAGCCGCCGCCGTCCACATGGCCGACGCTCAGTCGCGGACCAGTGGATGTGTCGGTGTGGCACTGGTGACCGGCGGTCCGGGCCATGCCAATGCGGTCGGCGCGCTCTACACCACGCTGATGGCCGAAGCGCCGCTGCTGCTGTTGTCGGGCCATGCGCCGCAGGACCAGCTCGCCAGCGGCGCCTTCCAGGAGATGGACCAGGTGCAGATGGCAGCGCCGGTGTGCAAGGCGGCCTGGGTCTGCCGCAGTGCTGATACGTTGGCGACCGATGTGGCGCGTGCGATCCGCATCGCACGCTCGGGCCGGCCCGGCCCGGTGCACCTGAGCTTGCCCACCGATGTACTGGAAGCGCTGACCGCTGCACCGCTGCCGACCCCGGTCGACTTCGAACCCGACCCTCTGCCGTTGTCCGATGCCGATGCCGATGCGCTGCTGCAGCCGTTGCTGCGCGCGCAGCGGCCGCTGGTGCTGGTGGGTCCGGCAGCGATGACGCGCAGCGGCCGCGCATTGCAGGCCGCGCTGCAGGCGGCCAGCGGCGTGCCGGTGTTCGGCATGGAAAGCCCGCGTGGCATCGGCGATGGCAGCCTGGGGGCCTTCGGCGCGCTGCTGGCTGCATCCGACTGCGTGCTGCTGGTGGGCAAGCGGCTCGACTTCACGTTGAAGTTCGGCCAGGCTCCGGCGTTTCCGGTCACTGCGACCGTGCTGCAAGTGGATGCAGAGGGCGCCGAGATCGAACGCTCGCGGCGCGCTGTGGGGGGTCGCCTGACCGTCACGGCGCAAGCCGATGCGGGTTCGGCGTTGCAGGGGTTGGCGCGCGTGGCTGAAGCGGGCAGTCGGCGCGGTCCATCCGACTGGCTCGCACAAGCCGAGTCCGCTCGTGCGTACCGTCCAGCTGCCTGGGCCGACGCCCACAGCAGCCTGCCCGGCCGGCTGCATCCGGTGCAGATGCTGCACCCGCTGCAGGCCCTGCTGGACAGTCACTCCGATGCGGTGCTGGTGTGCGACGGCGGCGAGATCGGCCAGTGGGCCACGGCCTGCCTGCAGGCGCCGCACCGCGTCATCAACGGCGTGGCTGGCTCGATCGGCTCCGGGTTGCCGTATGCGATCGGCGCTGCCTGCACGTTGCCCGGTGCACCGGTGGTGGCAGTGATGGGCGACGGCACGGTCGGCTTTCACATCGCCGAATTCGACACCGCGGTGCGCCACGGTCTGCCGCTGCTGGTGGTGGTGGGCAACGACGCGCGTTGGAATGCTGAATACCAGATACAGCTGCGCGACTACGGGGCGCAGCGCAGGGTGGGCTGTGAACTGCTGCCAACCCGTTACGACGCGGTGGCGGCGGCGTTCGGCGCCCACGGGGCGCTGGTCGATGCGCCGCAAGCGATGTCGGCTGCCATTCGATCGGCGGTCGACAGTGGCTCGCCGGCCTGCTTGAACGTGATGATCGAAGGCCTGCCGGCGCCGCTGGTGCGGCAGTGAGCCGGTCTCTGTGAGTCTGGCATCGGCGCGGTCGGCGTGTGCCCGTGATTTCGGCTGAACGGCGCCGCCGGTGATCGAGTCCGCCCTGATCGGCGCCAGCACGTTGCTGGCCGCGGTGGTCTCCGGCGCCACCGGATTCGGCTTCGCGCTGGTGGCCACGGCGTTGTGGAGCCAGCTGCTGGACCCGCAGACCGTCACCGTGCTGGCGATCAGCTACACGCTGACGCTCAACGTGGCTTACCTGCCGCTGTTCTGGCGCCGCATTCCGTGGCGGCGGTTGTGGCCTTTCGCGCTCGGCGGGGTCTGCGGGGTGCCGCTGGGGGCGTGGGCGCTGGGATGGTTGGCGCCCGCCACGCTGAGACCGATGGTGGGCGCGATCCTGCTGGTCTACGGGGTCGTGATGCTGCGCCGATCGCAACTGCCGGTGTTGCGCTTGTCGTCGCGCGCCGGCTGGTGGGCCGACGCGGCGGTGGGCTGGTTGGGAGGCTTCCTCGGAGGCCTGGCGGGCCTGTCCGGTTTCGTGCCGACGATCTGGTGCGCGTTGCGGGCCGAAGACAAGACCGGCAACCGCGCACTGGTGCAAGCCTTCATCCTGCTGGTCAGCGTGCTGGGCCTTCTGTGGGTGCATCGCTTGGTCGGCATCGAGCCGCAGCTGCAGCAGCGGCTCTGGTTCGGCTTGCCGTTCGTGGTGGCCGGGGGTGCGCTCGGCGTGTTCCTGTTCTCTCGCCTCGACGCCGCCCGCTTCAACCGCCTGGTGCTGTGGTTGCTGGTGCTGTGCGGCACATTGCTGCTGGTCAGGCACTGACCGTCGCTCGAGCCGGCCCCGCAGCCGCTGCCCTCACGGCTTGAGGTCGATCTCCATGTGGATGAAGTCACCGCGGTAGGTCACTTCGGCCAGGTAGATCACGCGCCGGTCAGGCCCGGTGAAAACCCGTCGCACTTCGGCCACCGGGGCGTTGACGCTGGTGCCCAGGTGCCGCGCCACTTCCAGATCGGCCGTGCCGATCGTCAGCACCTGGCGTGCACTGACGATCTCCACCGACGGCATCGACATCAGGAGCGGAATCACGGTCTGCTTGCGAAAGCGCACCGGGTGCTTCGCGAAGATCGCCGAGTCGAGGTGGATGTTGATGATGCAATAGGGCCGGCCCTGGCGCGCATGCACGCGGCGCATGAAGGTGTAGGCCGGCGCGGCCACGCCATCGGCCGCATGCAGCACCGGGCTGCGGGTCGATTCGTCGATGTTGAGGATCGTCGGATGGGTGTCGCGGTAGACATCCGACAGGCTCTGCAATGTGGTTTCGACCCGCAGCCAGCGGTCGTCGGCTGGCGCGCCGGTGACGAAGGTGCCGCGGCCGCGCTGCGGCGACAGCAGACCCTCGCGCGCCAGCCCGTCGATGGCCTGCCGCACGGTGACGCGCGCCACGCCGAACTCGGCCACCAACCGTTCCAGCGATGGCAGCTTGTCGCCCTGCTTCCAGATGCCGCGCGCGATGCGCTGGCGGAACAGGTCGGCGAGCTGCACATACAGCGGCGCCTGTGCCTTGCTGCGGTCCATGCGGTTCACGCGGTTCAGGCGGCTCAGGCGGCTCAGGCGGCTCAGGCGGCTCAGGCGGCTCAGGCGGCTCAGGCGGCTCAGGCGAGCATCGAGGCAACAGAACGAACCGGCGCGGCAGCACCCCGGCCGGCCCTGCCGACCGCGTCTTCGATCACCATCG
>JBDSMV010000214.1:0-3298 GCA_039915715.1 Rubrivivax sp.
CGAAAGCCTTTGGAGATGGCATTGGTCCGGCGTGAAAGATGTCACGATCGAGCGCGCGCCAACCCCCTTCCTATAATCTTTCGGCCCATGAGTCGGGCTCTGTATGGCGACGAGAACGAACCCTGACACTTCGACCCCCAAGGCCGCCGCCGGCGGCCGCGACGGCCCGCGGGGCTGGCTGAGGGCATCGGCCCGCGTGCTGGGCTGGGTGTTCGGCTTGGCAGGCGCTGGTGCGCTGGCGGTGCTATTGCTGGTGCTGCTGGCGTTGGCAATGGCCTACCCGAACCTGCCCGAGATCGCCAGCATGGCCGACTACCGGCCCAAGTTGCCGCTGCGGGTGTTTTCGTCGGACGGCCTGCAGATCGGCGAATTCGGCGAAGAGCGGCGCGAGTTCGTGCCGATCGCACAGGTGCCGCAGGTCATGAAGGACGCTGTGGTGGCGGCCGAAGACTCGCGCTTCTACCAGCATGGTGGCGTCGACTACAAAGGCATGGTGCGCGCCGCGCTCGAGAACCTGAGATCGGCCGGCAGCCAGGGCGGCTCGACCATCACGATGCAGGTGGCGCGCAACTTCTATCTGTCGACCGAGAAGACCTTCGTCCGCAAGATCTACGAAGTCCTGCTGACCCTGAAAGTCGAAGAGCGGTTGTCCAAGGACCAGATTCTCGAGCTGTACATGAACCAGATCTACCTCGGCCAGCGCGCCAACGGCTTTGCCGCGGCGGCCGAGATCTACTTCGGCAAAAAGTTGAAGGACGTGACCGTGGCCGAAGCCGCGATGCTGGCCGGTCTGCCCAAGGCACCCTCGGCCTACAACCCGATCGTCAATCCGAAACGCGCCACGCAGCGCCAGCGCTATGTGATCGAGCGCATGTACGAAACGGGTCTCATCACCGAAACCCAGCACGACGATGCTCTGGCCCAGCAATTGCGCTACCGCACCCAGTCAGAGAATGCGGTCCATGCGGAGTTCGTGGCCGAAACCGCGCGCCAGTTGGTGTTTGCCCGCTATGGCGACGAGGCCTACACGCGCGGCTTGAATGTCTACCTCACGGTCAGCGCTGCCGACCAGCTGGTGGCATACAAGGCGTTGCGCCGCGGGCTGATGGACTATGAGCTGCGGCAGGTCTACCGCGGGCCCGAGGCCTTCGTCGACCTGCCGGCCGATCCGTCGCAGATCGACGTGCGGGTGGCCGAAGCACTGGCTGAGCGGCCCGACAACGGCGACCTGCGGTCGGCCGTGGTGCTGGAAGCGTCGCCGAAGCAGGTGGTGGCGATGCTGCAATCGGGCGACACCATCAACGTCACCGGCGAGGGGCTGAAACCGGTCACGTCGGGTCTGTCCGGCAAGGCCGGACCCAAGGTCGGTATTCGCCGCGGTGCCGTGGTGCGTGCGTTGCAGAACGCCAAGGGCGACTGGTCGCTGACGCAGGTGCCCGAGGTCGAAGGCGCGCTGGTGGCGATGGACCCGCGCAGCGGCGCGCTGCGGGCGCTCGTCGGCGGCTTCGACTTCGGCAAGAACAAGTTCAACCATGTGACGCAGGCCTGGCGCCAGCCGGGGTCGAGCTTCAAACCCTTCATCTACTCGGCGGCGCTCGAGAAGGGCTTCACCCCGGCGACCGTGGTCAACGACGCGCCGTTGTTCTTCGACGCCGGCGAAACCGGTAGCCAACCCTGGGAGCCGAAGAACTACGACGGCAAGTTCGACGGGCCGATCACGATGCAGGCCGGGCTCGCGAAGTCGAAGAACATGGTGTCGATCCGCATCCTGCGTTCGATCGGCACTGACTTTGCGCAGCAATGGATCGGCCGCTTCGGCTTCGACGCCGCCAAGCATCCGGCCTACCTGACGATGGCACTCGGCGCGGGCTCGGTAACGCCACTGCAGATGGTGGCGGCCTACAGCACCATTGCCAACGGCGGCTACCTGCTGACCCCGCGGTTGATCGACCGCATCACCGACAGCAAGGGCCGCTTGATGCTGCGGACCCAGGCTCCGGTGCTGGACGATTCGCTTCGCACATTGCCGGCGCGGAATGCCTTCGTCACCGGCACGCTGCTCAACGAGGTGGCGCGCTCGGGCACGGCGGCCAAGACGCAGGCGCTGCTGAAGCGGCCGGACCTGTACGGCAAGACCGGCACCACCAACGATTCGTTCGACACCTGGTTCGCGGGCTACCAGCCGACGCTGGCCGCGGTGGTCTGGATCGGCTATGACACGCCGAGGAAGCTGGGCGACCGCGAAACCGGCGGTGGGCTGGCGCTGCCGGTCTGGGTCGAGCTGATGCAACATGCGCTGCGCGGCGTGCCAGTGCAGCAACCCAGCGCACCCGGTGGTGTGATCCAGGTCGGCCCCTACTGGATCTACGAGGAATTCACCGGCGGTGGCGGCATCACGAGCCTGGGGCTCGATGAGCGCGTCCCGGCCGCCGCAACCCTCGACGAACGCAGCAGCATCCTCGACCTCTTCAAGCGCTGAACCCCGGCCCTCGGCGGCGCCCGCGGCAGACGGCCTTCAGTCGAACCGCAACTCAAGCCCGCCCTGCAGGCTGGCATGCGTGGACAACGCAGTCTGGAAGTCGCTGCCGTCACGGGTATCGACCCAGCGGCCGTTCGACCACTTGTAGTGGAAGCCGCCACCACGCGCCGCCAGCCACACCTCCTGCAGCGGCGGCTGGGTGTTGACCACCATCACGCTGCGGTCGGGAAACTGCAGCTCGAGCATGCCGCCAGTCCGGTTGGCGTCGATGTCGATCACATCGTCTTCCAGCCAGCGGTCGACAGTGGCTTCGATGCGGGCCAGAAGCGCCGCGGTTTCGGTGGCGTATTGGGCATCGGTCAAAGACTGCCCAGGGGCAGAACCTCGTGAGGGTGCGCTCATAGAATCGGGCATGCAACGAGCTTCGGAATCATCCAGTCTAGCGGGGCGCCTCCCGTCGATCGTGGTGTCGGCCCTGCTGACAGTGACCTCGCTGCTCGGCGCCTGCGGGCAGAAGGGTCCGCTGTTGCCGGCGTCCGGCTCGGCGTCCGCGCCGGTCGCGGCTTCAGCGCCCAGCCGATGACCTCGGCAACTTCGTTGCCTGGCGCTCCGTGGCTGGCGCGCCAGGCGAACGCGCTGATGCTGGAAGGTCATGACCTTTCGGCATTGGCAACTCGTTTCGGCACCCCGCTGTATGTCTATTCGCGTGGCGCGATGCAGGCGGCGCTGGCCGGCTACCAGCAGGCTTTGGCAGGCCGCAAGCACCTGATCTGCTACGCCATGAAGGCCAATTCGAGCCTTGCGGTGCTGCAGTCGTTC
>JBDSMV010000225.1:0-5909 GCA_039915715.1 Rubrivivax sp.
GCTTCGCCAACCTCGTCACCAGCAAGACTTGGAACGACGAGATCACGCCCAAGGTAGCCGCCAAGGGCTACAAGCCGCTCTACTACTTCACGGTCGACCCGCGCACCGTCGCCAATCGCAAGGGCTACAAAACCGTCAAGGTGCCGGCCGACATGCAGGGCATGAAGATGCGCGTGCCGCCGAGCAAGCTGTTGCAGACCTTCTACCGCCTGGCCGGCGCCAACCCGACGGTGGTGCCCTGGGGCGAAACCGCCACCGCCATCAAGCAGGGCGTGGCCGACGGGCTCGACCCGTCGATTGCCGCGCTGGCCACCTTCGGCTTCGCAGACTTGCTGGGCAACATCACCTACATCCGCTCGGTGCCCGACGCACAGATGTTCGCGGCCAACGCCGCCTGGTATCAGGAGCTGCCGGCCGACCTGCGCAAGGCCTTCGATGCCGCCAACGAACAAACCCAGATCGAGACCTTCGCCCAGATCGCCCCGGCCCGCACCGAAGCCATGCGGATCCTGCGCGCCGGCGGCTGCGAGTTCCACAACCCGTCGGATGCCGAGATGAAGCAATGGGTCGATGCCTGCGGCGAGCAGCGCAAGGAGTACGACGAGTTCAAGCTGCAGTTCGCCGGCTCGATGGCGGCTTTCGACAACTTCAAGAAAGCGGCCAGCACGCAGGGACCGATCACGGTGCCCGAGTTCAAGCTCTGACGCGGTTCAGTTGAACCGATGAGGCCGATCCTGCAAGCGCTCGACCGCGACGGTGAGCGCTGGGCGATGCTGGTGTTCTACACCTTCTGCTGCCTGGTCATCATTCAGGAAGTGGTGCGTCGCTTTGTTCTCAACTACTCGTCGGCCTGGGGCGAAGAAGCCGCGCGCTATGCCTTCATCTACCTGGGCTGGATCGGGGCCGCGTATGCGGTGCGAGAACGCGCCCACATTCGCTTCGACATCTTGTTGCAGCGCCTGGGCCCGCGCGGCAAGGCGCTGGTGTTCATGCTGGCCGAGCTGGGCACCATCGCCTTCGCCTGCATCGCTTTTTACTGGAGCCTGCACACCATCGATCAGTTGCTGAAGTTCGACGGCCAGACCCCGGTGCTGCGAGTCAACAAGGCCTGGTTCGAAGCCGCGGTGCCGATCGGCTTCGCACTTGTCATCTTTCGCAGCCTGCAAGGCATGTGGCGCGACTTCGGCGACTTCCGGGCCGGGCGTGAGCCGTTTGCCGGCAAGGCGATGTTCGAGGAATAGCGTGACAACGCACCGTCTGTCTTCCGCGAGGTCCCAGCGATGAACCCGATCGTGCTGTCCGTGGTCGGTCTGTTCGTGCTGCTGTTGATCGGGGTCCCGTTCTGGATCTCGATGGGCCTGGGCACCGTCGCGATGCTGACACTGACGCAGGCCCTGCCGTTGACGCTGGTCGGCGAAGCGCTGTTCGAAGGCGTGGACTCGTTTGCACTGATCGCGATTCCGTTGTTCGTGCTGACCGGTGATGCGATGGTGCGCACGGGGCTCGGCGAGAAGCTGCTGAACTTCGCCGAGGCCACCTTCGGGTCGATGCGCTCGGGATTCGGCACGTCAACCGTGATGGGCTGCGGCCTGTTCGCGTGCATCTCGGGCAGCGACGCGGCCGATGCGGCTGCAGTCGGGCGGCTGACGATGGCGCGATTGGTCGAACGCGGCTACCCGAAGCCCTATGCCTGCGCGCTGGTGGCTTCCGGCGCCTGCACCGGCATCCTGATTCCGCCGTCGATCGCCTACATCATCATCGGCCTGGTGCTCGGCGTGTCGGCGTCGACCTTGTTCCTGGCGGCCTTCATTCCGGGCGTGATGGTGCTGGTGTCGATCATGGTCACCAATGCCGTCATCAACCGCATCTGCGGTTATGAACAAGCGCAGGGGCGCTTCGACTTCAGGCGTTGGGCCGCTGCGCTGTGGGACGCCAAGTACGCACTGGCAATCCCGTTCATCATCCTGGGCGGCATCTATTCCGGCGTTTTCACACCCACCGAATCGGCAGCGGTTGCCGTCGCTGTCGCCGTGGGCACCGGCATGCTGCAAGGCCGCCTGACGCTGGCCGACTGGCCGGCGATGCTGGGCACATCAGCGCGGGTCTGCGGGGTCGTGATTCCGATCATCGCGGTGGCGCTGCTGTTCTCGCAAGCGCTGACGGTGCTCGATGTGCCGCAGCAGTTCGTGGCCTGGGTGATGGGCTTCGGCACCGGGCGCGTGGCGGTGATCCTGTTGTTCCTGGCGATCTTCGCGGTCGCCGGCATGTTCATGGAAACGGGGCCCAACATCCTGGTTTTCGGTCCGCTGCTGTGGCCGTTGGCCCAGGCCGTGGGCATGGACCAGATTCACTTCTGCGTCTTCATGATCACCACACTGGGCATGGGTTTCATTACCCCGCCGTTCGGTTTGAACCTGTTCGTGATGTCGGGGCTCACGCGCGTGCCGGTGGCTGCGATCGCTGCGCGGGCGCTGCCTTTCGCGCTGGTGATGCTGGCGGTATCGGCGCTGATCGGCTTCGTGCCCTGGTTCTCGCTGGTGGCGCTGGGTCGCTGACCGGCTGCCTGCTCTTCTCCATTCGACTACGGAAATTCCGATGACCATCCGCTACCTGAAGAAGGCCGAGAAGACCCCGGAAACCGAAACCGCCACTGCGCAGAAAGTCGTGACCGAGATGCTGGCTGCCATCGAAAGTGGCGGCGAAGAGGCGGTGCGCGACTACGCGAAAAAGCTCGACAAATGGGACGGCGAGATCGTCATGACCGCGGAGCAGATCAGCGACGCCATTGCCGAAGTGCCAGCGCAGGTGCGGGCCAACATCGACTTCGCCGTCAAGCAGGTGCGCGACTTCGCGATCGCGCAAAAACAGTCGATCACCGATGTCACGGTTTCGCTGCATGCCGGCGTCACCGCGGGCCAGAAGGTGTTGCCGGTCAATGTGGTGGGCTGCTATGCGCCGGCCGGGCGCTATGCCCACATCGCATCGGCCTACATGACGGTGGCCACTGCCAAGGCCGCTGGCGTGCGGACCGTGATCGCCTGTTCGTCGCCATTCCGGGGTGGCGGCATGCACCCCTACGTGCTCTATGCGTTCAAGGCCGCCGGGGCCGATGTGATCCTGACGCTCGGCGGCGTGCAGGCGATCGCGACCATGGCTTACGGGCTCTTCACCGGCCAGCCCGCCGATGTGGTGGTGGGCCCGGGCAACAAGTTCGTGGCCGAAGCCAAGCGCACGCTGTTCGGCAAGGTCGGCATCGATGTCTTTGCCGGGCCGTCTGAAGTGGCGGTGATCGCCGATGCCAGCGCCGACGCGGCCATCGTCGCCAGCGACCTGGTCGGGCAGGCCGAGCATGGGCACGAATCGCCTGCGTGGTTGTTCACCGACAGCCAGAAGCTGGCGGAAGACGTGATGCAGCGCATTCCTGCGCTGATCGATGCGCTGCCGCCAACCGCACGCGATGCGGCTGTAGCGGCCTGGCGCGACTATGGCGAAGTGGTCGTCTGCGAATCGCGTGAAGAGGTGGCACAGGTCTCCGACCGCTATGCCAGCGAGCACCTGGAAGTGCAGGCCGAAGACCTCGATTGGTGGCTCGGCCGCCTCACCAATTACGGCTCGCTCTTTCTGGGCGAAGAGACGACGGTGGCCTATGGCGACAAGGCCAGCGGTCCCAACCACGTGCTGCCGACCAAAGGCGCGGCGCGCTATTCGGGTGGGCTGTCGGTGCACAAGTTCATGAAGACACTGACCTGGCAGCGCATGACCCGCGAAGCTGCGCGCGACATCGGCGAAGTCACGGCCCGCATCTCGCGGCTGGAAGGCATGGAAGCGCATGCGCGCACTGCAGACGACCGGTTGGCGAAGTACTTTCCGGGACAGACTTTCGATCTCGGCAAGGCGGTCGAGGTTTGAGCCAGCAGACGGGCTCGACACCGCTGGTCGACCGCCTGTTCTCGCTGGCAGGCCGGCGCGCGGTGGTCACCGGTGGCAACGCCGGCATCGGCGAGACCCTGGCGCTGGCACTGGGGTTGGCTGGCGCAAGCCTGCTGCTGGTGGCTCGGCGTGAAGACGTGCTGCATGCGGCTGCGGCCCGGATGCGCGAACGCGGCATCGATTGCAGTGTGCTGGCGCTCGACCTGTCGCGCACCGAGGCCCTGCCCGACGCCGGCCACCAGATCGTGCAAGCGACAGATGGCCGGGCCGACATCCTCGTCAACGCCGCCGGCATCAACCTGCGGGAGCCGTTCGCCGATGTCACGCCCGACAGCTGGAACCGCCAGATCGCGCTGCACCTGTTGGCGCCCTTCTTCCTGACCCAGGCGCTGGCACCGGGCATGGCCGAACGCGGCCACGGCCGCATCGTCAACATCGCGTCGCTGCAGTCGACGCGCGCCTTTGCCAACAGCGCGCCGTACGGCGCTGGCAAGGGCGGGGTCGTGCAATTGACTCGGGCCATTGCCCAAGCCTGGTCCGGCAAGGGCATCACCTGCAACGCCATCGGCCCCGGCTTCTTCCCCACTGAGCTGACCGCGCCGGTGTTCGCAGACCCCGTGCTGTCGGCCACCCATGCCGCCCGCACGGCCGTCGGCCGCAACGGCCGGCTCGACGATCTGCATGGCGCGGTGGTGTTCCTGGCCAGCCCCGCCAGTGCCTACATCACCGGCCAGACGCTGATGGTCGATGGCGGCTACACCGCGCTTTGAACCCACGGACCTCACCATGAAAGCCCTCGTCTACACCGAACCCAACCGCATGCAGCTGCAGGACCGCGACGCGCCCGACGCCGCGCCCGGCGATGTGGTGGTGCAGATCGACGCGGTCGGCATCTGTGGCTCCGACCTGCATGCCTTTCATGGCCACGACCCGCGCCGCAAGCCGGGGCTGGTGCTGGGTCACGAGTTCGCGGGCGCGGTGGTCGACAGCGCCGGCGACGCGTGGTCCGTGGGCCAGCGCGTGACTGGCAACCCGCTCATCACCTGCGGCCACTGCGCGAACTGCATGCAGGGCCGCGACAACCTGTGCAGCAACCGCACGATGGTCGGCATGACGCGGCCCGGCGCTTTCGCCGAGCAGATGGCGATTCCCGGCCGTTGCCTGATTGCCGTGCCCGACACGCTGGACCCAGTGGCTGCTGCGCTGACCGAACCGGCTGCCACGGCGCTGCATGCGATCAACCTGTCGGCGCGGGTGATGGCACGGCCGATTCACGAAGGCCGGGTGCTGGTGATGGGCGGCGGCGCCATCGGCATGCTGGCGGCACTGCTGCTGCGCCACCTGGGCGCCGACCGCCTGCAGGTGGTCGAGGTCAATCCGTTGCGGCGCCAGTCGATCGAGACCCATGCACGCTGCGGCACTCTCGACCCGCGCCATGCATCGCCAGAAGACAACAGCTTCGAATTGGTGATCGACGCGGTCGGCAGCGCCACCACGCGCACCGCCGCGCTGGCCGCGGTGGCGCCGGGCGGGGTGGTGATGCACATCGGCCTGCAGGACTGGGCCAGCGAGATCGACATGCGCAAGCTGACCCTGGCCGAGATCACACTGCTGGGCACCTACACCTACACGATGGCCGATCTGCGCGCCACCGTGGCGCTGCTGGAACGCAGGGCCTTCGGCGACCTGGCCTGGGTCGAGCGGCGCCCGTTGTCGCAAGGCGCGCGAGCCTTCGACGACCTGCACCATGGCCGCGTGGCATCGGCGAAGGTGGTGCTGGAGCCGGCTGGCTGAGGCGACGCACGCGGAACTCGCCTGCGCATGCGTGCCATCCAGTTTGCAGGTCAGGAATCGATTGCCGTTGTCGATCGACCGTGGCCTGTGCCGGCATTCAGAGAGGTGTTGCTGCGCATCCGCCGCACCGCGCTCTGCGGCAGCGACGCCAAGCTGTGGCGCAAGGGCGCGGCGCAGGTGCCGGG
>JBDSMV010000234.1:0-3744 GCA_039915715.1 Rubrivivax sp.
GGTGATGCATCAGCGCTTGCGAGCCGCCTCGACATAGCCGCTGAAGGTCTTGACGTTGTCCTCACCCGCGAAGTCGCCGATCTGTTTGTAGGCGGGCGTCATGGCGGTGCGGAACGGACCCAGATCGGGCTTCGTGACCTTCATGCCTTTCACGTCAGCCGGCGTGTTCACGGGCCGCACGTTGTTCGTCAGGTTGCGAAAGCCGTATTCCCAGGTGCCGATGATCACCAGGTTCGACTTCGCGGCCAGCGGCGCCAGCCACTGCTGCAGCGGCCCGTCCATCGTGCGCCTTGCGTGCGCCAGATCGTCGAACACGAAGGGCAGCATCAAGGCTGCGAACGCCTTGTCGTACTTGTCCATCTGGCCCGATGTGGGCACCGCGATGTCGATCACCCCGAGCTTGGTCTGCTCCAGGATTTCGGGTGGGCTGCCGAGCGTGTTGTTCGGAAAGATGGCGATCTTGACCTCGCCCTTGGTGCGCTCCTCGACCCGGGCCTTGAATTGCAGCGCTGCCTTGTGGACGGCATGGCTCTCTGGGCTGTAGTGGGCAAAGCGCAGGGTGACTTCGGCCTGCGCCGAGAGGCTTGCAATCGACAGCGCAAGCCCCAGGCCCAGCCCCAGGCTCCATGCGGACAGTGCAGTGCGGAAGTGTTTGTGGTTCATGTCTTGTCTCCTGGTTTGGATGGAATCAGAGCGGCGAAAACGATACCGAGCGCAACAGCTTGTTTTCCTGGTGCTGCACGTTGCCGGCGGCAGCGCTCTTCTGGCGGTAAGCGACCCAGTCGGGGTCTTGTTCGAGCGCATCGCGGCGCCGCTCGCGGTCGCCGGCGTTTTCGTAGCCCCACAGGTGCACGACATGGTTGTGGGTGCCGGTTTCAGTCGTGAAGTAGCCGATGGGCTGGCCCTGGTGGCGCACCTGCACCGGCAAACCTTCGGCCTCGTACAGCGCCAGGAAAGCTCTCAGGCGGCCGGGCACCATCGTGTAGGTGCGGAGGTCGACGAACATGGGTGGGCTCCTTGGAAAACAGGGTGGACGAAGGCGGGTGAGCAGGTCGTGGATCGTGCGCGGGATCAGGCATTGACCGCCGCAGCACGCAGGCCCGCAACGGTTTGTGCGGGCGAGAGGATGTCGGGGTCGGTGACGAGCTCGATCAACGCTGGCGACTGTTGCTGCAAGGCTGCGGCCAGCGCGGGCCCGAAGTCGGCGTTGCGCTCGACCCGTGTGGCGCTCAGCCCGAAGGATTTCGCGCAGGCGACGAAGTCGGGGTTGCGCAACGTGGTGGCGGTGACGCGGCCCGGGTAATGGCGCTCCTGGTGCATGCGGATCGTGCCGTACATGCCGTTGTTGACCACGATGAAGACCACTGGCAGTTCATACAGCGCCACCGTGGCCAGTTCGGCCACCGACATCAGAAAACAGCCGTCGCCGGTCCAGCACACCACCGGCACACCGGGGCGCAACAGCGCAGCGGCAATGGCCGCCGGCACCGCATAGCCCATCGTGCCGCTGGTGGGCGCCAGTTGCGTGCCGGGTTGTCGGTAGCTGAAGTGGCGGTGCAACCAGGTGGTGTGGTTGCCGGCGCCGTTGGTGACGATGGCGTTCGGCGGCAACTGATGTCGCAGTTCGGCCACCGCCGCTCCAAGGTCCAGCGCCGCTTGCGCCTGCAGTGGCTTGATGGCGTGAAAGCGCTGGTAGTCGGCGCGTGCGGGGTCGAGCCAAACGCTTGCGGGCCGGCCATCGGCCTGCAATTGATCGAGCGCCTCGCAGAACGTGTTTGGATCGGAAGCGATGGCCAACGTCGGCTGGTAAACCCGGCCCAGTTCTTCGGTCCCAGCCATCACATGGATCAACGTTTGCCGAGGCCGCGGAATGTCGAGTGCGGTGTAGCCCTGGCTTGCGGCATCGCCCAGGCGGGTGCCGATGGCCAGCAGCACATCGGCGTCACGCACGCGTTGCACCAGGGCCGGGTTGGCGCCCAGGCCCAGATCGCCGATATAGCAAGGGTCTGCGTTGTCGTAGAGGTCCTGGCGACGGAACGCGCAGGCCACCGGCAGCTGCATCCGCTGCGCATAGCGCTGTACGGCTGCGGTGCCCAAAGCGTCCCAGCCACTGCCGCCCAGCACCAGCAGCGGGCGTTGCGCCGCACACAACCGTTCATGTGCCGCCTGCACCTGCGCCGCACCCGGGTGCTGGACGGTGGGCTCCCTTCGCACGGGTGCCGCGGTGTTGACACAGTCGGTCAGCATGTCCTCAGGTAGCGCCAGCACCACCGGCCCGCGGCGCCCGGCCATCGCGATCTGGAAAGCGCGGCCCAGCAGTTCAGGAATGCGCGCTGCATCGTCGATCTGCGCCACCCACTTCGTGAAGGCGCCGAACATCTGGCGGTAGTCGATCTCCTGAAAGGCTTCGCGTTCGCTGGTTTCACGCGCCACCTGGCCGATCAGCAGCACCAGCGGGGTCGAGTCCTGGAACGCGGTGTGCACCGCCACGCTGGCATGCGTGGCACCGGGAGCACGGGTGACCAACGCGACACCGGGGCGGCCGCTGAGCTTGGCACCGGCTTCGGCCATGTGCGTGGCCGGGCCTTCGTGGCGGCAGGTGATCAGGCGGACCGGGCTGTCGTGCAGCGCATCGAGCACTTCCAGGAAACTTTCGCCGGGTACGCAGAAAGCAGTTTCGACGCCGTTGGCGACCAGGGTGTCGACAAGAATCTGTCCGCCGCTGCGCAACCTGCCCATGTAGTGCCGATCCCCTGTTTGAGTCCAGTTCTGCCAGCGCAAGCAAGCGCTGCGGAGTTCCCGGGGATCAGCTTAGGCAGCCATGCCGCGGGCTGTTAGGACGAATCGGCCGTTGCGTGGCACTTTTGCGTGGCATTTCCTTCCTGAAGCGCCGCGCTGCCCGTCTCGCGTGTCACGCGCTTGAATTCGCCCGGCGCCATGCCGGTGCGGCGGCGAAAGAAACGACCGAAGTAGGCCGGGTCTTCGAAGTTGAGGTGAAAGGCGATTTCGGCCACCGCCATCGTCGAATGGAGCAACAGCCGCTTGGCTTCCAGCAGCAGCCGGTCGAGGATGATTTCTTTCGGTGTCTTGCCAGTGGCGCGTTTGGTGGCTTCGGCCAATGTGCGCTCAGACACGCACAGCACACTGGCGTAGTCGGCAACGGCATTGCCTTGCAGGAAGCGGCGTTCCACCTCGAGCGAAAAGCGGTGGCTCAGACCGGTGACGAGCGACGCGGCTTCTAGCGGGTGGGGTTGCTCGATGCGCAGGATGCGCAGCAGCAGGACCTGAAACAGATGGGTCACGATCTCGGTGCTGCCGCGGCCTGGCTGGCGGTATTCGGCTGCGATCAGTTCGACGATCTGCGAGATCGCCTGCGCCTGTGCGCCGTCGGGGTAAAAAGCCGGGTTCGCATGCAGACGCAACCGCAGCTGTTCGTCGGCGTTGGTGGCGCCGCCGCTGCTGCCGCCGAAGATCTCGGCATTGAAGTTGAACAAGTAGCCCTGCGTCTGTGGCTCGACCGACCAGAAGTGGATTTGTCCGGGCGCCACGATGAAGATCGAGCAGTCCTGCACCGGGTGATCGCAGAAGTCGACCATGTGCCGACCCGCGCCTTGCGTCACCCAGAACAGGTGGAAGTAGCTGTGGCGGTGCGGGTAGGTCCGCGGCAATTCACTGCGCCATTCCAACGCCGCGAAGTACAGCGGTGGAAAGTCGACATCATGGTCGAGGTTGCAGTGCTCGAGC